>CADECN010000183.1 GCA_902825785.1 uncultured Hyphomicrobium sp.
TTCTGTTCGTGAAAGGCCGGTGGGAACGCATTTTCCTCTGGAACCGTAAGTTGAAACTGTACAGCCCCCGGTGCCGACACTTGGTTAACGGCATACGCCAGGCCGTTCGCGGCCGTTCCGACTGTGACGATTTGTATGAGCGCGTCGGCATCGAGGGACGCGGCGACGAGGCCGCAGTGGCCTACGGGACTGCGCACGACGTCGGCGGCGAACGCGGTCAGTACACGGTCGGCGGTTTGTTCGTAGCCGTCCTCTCCAGTCAGGACGGCAAGAGCGAGCAGATTTGAGAACTGGATGGTGTTGGCGCTCGGTACTGCATCGTCGCTGGCCGACTTCAACCGCACAACGACATCGGATGTGTCATCGGCGGATGTGAAGTATCCGCCGCCATCGGCATCCCAGTAGTGATCCTGCAGAATGCCTGACCAGGCCTTGGCGCGGTCAAGGTAATTGGTGTCCAGCGTCGCCTGGAAGAGGCGTAGCGCGGCCCACGTCATGTTGGCGTAGTCGGATGCCGTGGCGGGCGCCTTGGCCTGGCCGGCGCGGTAGGCGTGGAACAGTCGGTCACCGCCGACTGACAAATTGCGCGTAACGATCGCGAAGGCGCGCTGGGCGAGCGCCAGCCATTCCGGCTTTTCGAACACGACGGCGGCGCGCGACAAGGCCGCGATCATCAGCCCGTTCCAGTCGGCGAGGATCTTGTCGTCGAAGCCCGGTCTGACACGCCGCGCACGATGTTCGAGCAATCTCGCGCGCAGGTTTGCAAGTCGTTCCTCATCGTCAGAGCTGCGCGCGTTCTGGCTGTCGAGGCGATTGAGGATGGTGTGGCCTTCGAAGTTGCCGGCCTCGGCCACACCATAGACTTCAGCGAATAATCTTGCGTCCTCGACACCCAGCGCGTCGATGATTTCGCTTTCCTTCCAGACATAGAATTTGCCTTCCTCGCCTTCGCTGTCGGCATCCAGCGAAGATGCAAAGCCGCCGTCCTCGGCCAGCATCTCGCGCGACAGCCATTCGACTGTTTCGGCAACGCGCGCGGCGTAAAGCGGGCTCTGCGTCTCGCGCCAGGCTTCGGTCAGAAGGTCAATCAGAAGCGCGTTGTCGTAGAGCATTTTCTCGAAGTGAGGGACGAGCCAGAATTCATCGACCGAGTAGCGCGCGAAGCCACCACCCAGGTGATCGTAGATGCCCCCCTGGCAGATGTTGTTGAGCGTCGTGACGACGGCCTGGCGCGCGGTGGGATCCGCGAACTTCATCGCGCCCCGCCAGAGCAGCCAGAAGACATTCCACTGCGGAAACTTCGGCGCGCCCTGGAGGCCGCCATGGACCGGATCGACGGCGCGCGCGATGCGCGACACGAGTTCCTTGATCGTCGCTTCGGGCAACGGCGCGACTGCTGCTGCGTTTGCCTGCGGCGCGAGCGACGCAAGGATCGCTTCGGCGTTGCTGCGTACGTTGTCGGGCTGGCTTTCGAATGCTTCGGCGATGCGCAGCAACACAGTGACGAACGCCGGGCGGCCGAAGCGTGCGTCTTTCGGAAAGTAAGTGCCGCCCCAGAACGGCCGCGCGTCGCTGTCGAGGAACATCGTCAGCGGCCAGCCGCCCTGCTCTCCCAAGCGGTGAAGCGCGCCCATGTAGATCGCGTCGATGTCGGGCCGTTCCTCGCGATCGACTTTGATGTTGACGAAGAGCTCATTCATGACGCTGGCGGTTGCCTCGTCCTCAAAGCTTTCGTGCGCCATGACGTGGCACCAGTGGCAGGCGGCATAGCCGACCGAAAGCAGGATGGGCTTGCCCGTGTGCTTGGCCTCGGCGAGTGCTTCGGGCCCCCATGGCCACCAGTGCACGGGGTTGTCCTTGTGCTGCAGCAGGTAGGGGCTGGTCTCGAATTTGAGGCGGTTCACGCGGTCCTCGTTCACTGATGCCGTTTCGGCCCGTGCTCATATGATCGTTGAACAAGCTGATAGCACCCGTTAGGCGCAATGCATGGCGAATACCTCGACAATCTATGCGCTTTCGAGCGGACCTGGCCGAGCTGGAGTCGCGGTGATCCGGGTGTCGGGTTCAAAGGCGCGCGAAGCCGTTGAGTTGATGGCGGCTCCGTTGCCCAAACCGAGGTTGGCCGCTTTTCGAACCGTCGTGCATCCCATCAGCGGCGAGAGCCTCGACCGTGCGGTCATCATCTGGTTTGCGGCGCCCCTGAGCGAGACCGGCGAAGATGTGGCCGAGTTTCAGGTCCATGGCGGCACGGCGGTGGTGCGCGCGGTTCTTCAGGGGCTGGGCAGTATTCCGGGACTGCGCCTCGCGGAACCCGGCGAGTTCGCGCGGCGCGCGTTCGAGCACGGCAAGCTCGATCTCGCTGAAGTGGAGGGGCTGGCGGATCTTGTCGATGCGCAAACCGAAGCCCAGCGCCGGCAGGCGTTGGCACAGGCGTCAGGATCGCTCTCCCGGCTCTACGAGGGTTGGCGGGGACGGTTGATCGAAGCCTTGGCGCTGGCCGAGGCGGCGATCGACTTCTCGGACGAAGTTGATGTGTCGGTTCGTGCGTTTGAGGACGCTAGGCTCCGCGTTGCGCGGCTTCGGGATGAGATCGCGGCCCATCTCAACGATGGTCATCGGGGCGAGATTCTTAGGGACGGATTTCGGGTCGCTTTGGTGGGTCCGCCGAATGCCGGCAAATCGAGCTTGCTCAATGCGCTGGCGCGTCGGGATGCGGCCATCGTTTCGGCCGAGGCTGGCACCACGCGGGACGTGATCGAGGTCCGTCTCGATCTCCATGGCTTGCCGGTTATCGTGGCGGACACGGCGGGCATCCGGGACGCGTCCGGCGCCGTGGAACGCGAGGGCATACGGCGCAGCATGTCGACCGCGCGGTCCGCGGACCTCGTGCTGTGGCTGACAGAATCAGGCCTGGACTCCCCGCCAAGCGAAATTTCACGTGAAACAACAGTTGTTGTGCGTTCGAAGGCGGACTTGGCCCCGGATGGGCCAAATGGCGCTTTGGCGGTCTCAAGCGTCACCGGAACTGGCCTCGATCGGCTCACACAAGAAATCGCGGCCCGGGCGGCTGATGTGGTCGGCCGGCTAGACGCGCCAGCCCTGACGCAGCAGCGGCATCGGGCGCGTCTGGAGCAGGCAATTGCCGCCCTGGGCTTGTTTCTGGAAGGACCTACCCGCGACCTCGAACTGAGGGCGGAGGATTTGCGAACCGCGGCTCACGCGCTGGGGAGAATTACCGGCCGGGTCGATGTCGAAGATGTGCTGGACGAGATCTTCGGCCGCTTCTGCATTGGCAAGTAAACGCGGCGTTGTTTCACGTGAATCAGCTTTTGCGATCGGCCGGGATCAGGTAGTTCCTGGCCCATGACTACACGATACGATGTCATTGTTGTCGGCGGCGGCCACGCCGGGTGCGAAGCCGCGGCGGCGGCGGCCCGCATGGGCGCACGCTCGGCGCTTATCACCCATTCGGCGGCAACGATTGGCGAGATGTCGTGCAATCCGGCCATCGGCGGGCTGGGCAAGGGCCATCTGGTCCGGGAAATCGATGCGCTTGACGGGCTTATGGGGCGCGTCGCGGATGCGGCCGGCATCCAATTCCGGTTGCTCAACCGTTCCAAGGGACCGGCCGTTCACGGCCCCCGGACGCAGGCGGACCGCAAGCTCTATCGGCAGGCGATGCAGGCGGAAATTGCCGCCATGCCCGGTCTCACCGTCGTGGAAGGCGGGGTTGAGGATCTCATTGTTGAGGGCGGCACTGTTAAGGGCGTCGTGACCGGACGCGGTGAACGGCTTGCTGCCCGGGCCGTGGTTTTGACGACCGGTACGTTCCTCAACGGCCTCATCCATATGGGAAAGACGCAGATCCCAGCGGGCCGGGCGGGCGAGGCTCCCGCGTTGCGGCTGTCGGATCGTCTCTATGCGCTGGGTTTGCGCATGGGGCGGTTGAAGACGGGCACGCCGGCCCGGCTCGACGGTCGTTCCATCGACTGGTCGGGCCTTGAGATGCAGCAGGCGGACGACGACCCGGTGCCATTCTCGTTCCTGACCGAGCGAATCACCAACCGGCAGATCGCCTGCGGGATCACCTATACGGGTCGCGATACGCACGAGATCATCCGGGCCAATCTTGCGGAATCGCCCATGTTTTCGGGCCAGATCGCGAGCGTCGGACCGCGCTATTGCCCGTCCATCGAGGACAAGGTGGTCCGGTTCGCCGATCGCTCGTCGCACCAGATCTTCCTGGAGCCTGAGGGGCTCGACGACGATACGATCTATCCCAACGGCATTTCGACTTCGCTGCCGGCGAAGGTCCAGCAGGCGTTTCTTCAGACGATGCCGGGGCTGGAACGGGTCGTCATCAAGCGGCCGGGCTATGCGATCGAATACGACTACGTCGACCCGCGCGAGCTGACGGCTTCGCTGGAAGTGAAGCGGTTGCCAGGGCTGTTTCTAGCCGGGCAGATCAACGGCACCACGGGTTACGAAGAGGCGGGCGCGCAGGGCCTTTTGGCCGGGCTCAACGCGGCGTGTCTGGCCGGCACCGGGGTGGCGGACTTTGCCGTTTCCCGGGCCGACGGCTACGTCGGCGTGATGATCGACGATCTCGTAACGCGCGGGGTTTCCGAGCCCTATCGCATGTTCACGTCGCGGGCGGAGTTCCGGCTGAAGCTGCGGGCCGACAATGCCGACCAGCGGCTGACGCCTCTTGGCCTTGCTCTCGGGTGCGTTGGAGCCCAGCGCGCCAAGGTGTTCGCGCAAAAAGAGGAAACGTTGTCGGTCGGCATGAGGTTGTTGAACCAACTCTCACTGACGCCGACCGAGGCGGCCCGTCATGGGTTGGCCGTCAATCGCGACGGGCGGCGCCGGACGGCATTCGAACTGCTGTCGCTCCCGGATGTCGATTTTGCGCGGCTGGCGAAGGTCTGGCCGGAGCATCTTGCCCCAATGGACACGGGGATCGCGGCTCAGCTTCAGACGGACGCTCGCTACGCCTCCTATGTGCGTCGCCAGGACGAGGATGTGGCCGCGCTAAAGCGGGACGAAGCCATTCACATACCTGCGGATTTCAACTATGCGGCGGTCTCGGGCCTGTCGGCGGAATTGACGGGCAAGCTCACCCGTCAGAAGCCCTCCACAATCGCCCAGGCGGGTCGGCTGGAGGGCATGACGCCGGCCGCGCTCCTGCTTCTGCTCGCGCATCTGAAGGCCGCCAGCGGCGCGCGTAGAAGCGCCTGATGGCTTCGCGAGAAATTAACCATATCGACGGGCCGGAGGCGTTTGCCGCCCGGTTCGGCGTTTCACGTGAAACCGTTGATAGGCTCGTGACTTACGAAGCAATGCTGAGACGATGGCAGAAGACGATCAACCTCGTCGCCGCCAGCACGCTGCCTGACATCTGGCACCGGCACTTCGCGGACAGCGCCCAGCTCTGGGCTTACCGGACGCCCGAGGCCAAGCGCTGGCTTGATCTGGGTTCGGGCGCCGGTTTTCCCGGCCTGGTGCTGGCCATCATGGCAGCGGAAGCTGGCGGGACCCATCACACGCTGGTCGAGAGCGATAACCGAAAGGCTGCGTTCCTCAGGGAGGCTGCCCGCGAGGTCGGGGTTGCTGTGGACATCCTGTGTATGCGCATCGAAAATCCGGAGACTCGCGATAGAGTTGCTGCGTCGCATTGCGTCACGGCGCGAGCCTTGGCTCCCTTGCCACGCCTCATCGCTCTAAGTGCGCCCTACTTTTCGCCAGCCACGACGGGCATGTTTCTGAAGGGGCGCGAGGCAGAGGCGGAAGTGGCAGAGGCGGAAGAGAGCTTCGCGTTCTCGGCCGAACTGAAGCCGAGCCTGACGGATGCCCATGGTCGCGTGGTGTTGCTCAAGGCGTTGACGGCAAAAGCGCAGCAGCCATGACGGAGGGATGATCCCGTGGCCGGTTTTGTTTCAGGGGTGGGCAGCAGCGCGCGGTGGCTGGCAATCGCCAATCAGAAGGGCGGCGTCGGCAAGACGACGACAGCCATCAATCTCGGCACGGCATTGGCGGCGGTGGGCGAGCGCGTGCTCGTCATCGATCTCGATCCGCAGGGCAACGCGTCGACCGGGCTCGGAATTGCTCCGGAGAAGCGCCACAAGACGTCATACGACGTGCTCGCCGGTAATGCTTCGATCAGCGAATGCTTGCTTCAGAGCGCGGTGCCGAATCTGCTGGTCGTTGCGGCCAACAGCGATCTCGTCGGCGTCGAGAGCGAACTCACCAGCGATGCGGCGCGGCCCTACAAGCTGCGCGACGCCGTGACAGCGCTTATCGGACAGCAGCGCGGCCGCAGCGAGGCGGCGTTCAACTATGTGCTGATCGATTGTCCGCCATCACTCAACATTCTCACGCTCAACGCCATGAGTGCGGCGCATGCTGTGCTCGTGCCGGTCCAGTGCGAGTTCTTCGCGCTTGCATGTATTTCGCAGCTCAAAGACACGATCGAGCAGATCCGCGCGACGCTCAATCCGAGGCTCGAAATTCAGGGTGTGGTTCTGACGATGCATGACGCGCGCACCTCGCTTTCGCGCGAAGTTGCCGACGAAGTGCGGGCCTTCTTCGGGCCGAAGGTCTATGAGACGCTGATCCCGCGCAACACGCGCGTGGCGGAGGCGCCGTCGCACGGCAAGCCGATCCTTCTCTACGATTACGATTGTCCGGGCAGCCAAGCCTACATTCGCCTCGCAACTGAAATCATCGAGCGCGAACGGCGCTATCAGGCGGCCTAGGGG
>CADECN010000184.1 GCA_902825785.1 uncultured Hyphomicrobium sp.
ATCGGTTGCGGGCGAATTCGAGATCGTCGCCGGCGAACGCCGGTGGCGCGCGGCGCAGAAGGCTGGCCTTCACAGCGTGCCGATCATCGTGCGCGATATCAACGATCGCGAGCTGCTCGAACTCGCGATCATCGAAAACGTCCAGCGGCAGGACCTTAACGCTATCGAAGAGGCGACCGGTTACCGCGAGCTCGTCGAGCGCTTTTCCTATAGCCAGGAACAGCTCTCCGACATCATCGGCAAGAGCCGAAGCCACGTCGCCAATACGCTGCGGCTGTTGCGGTTGCCGGTCGCGGTCCAAACGCTCGTGCAGCACGGCGATCTGACGGCCGGCCATGCGCGCGCCCTGATCGGGCGTGCGGATGCGGAGGCGCTAGCGCAAAGAATTGTTGCGGACGCGCTCAATGTGCGTGAGGTCGAGGCGCTGGTGCAGGGCCGGGAAGAGACGGCGGACGCCGATGTGCCCCGTAAGACGCGTGACAAGGACCCCGACACCAAGGCGTTCGAAAAAGAGCTGGCGGATCTTTTGGGTCTGAAGGTCGAGATCAAGCGCGGCTCGGGCGAGAGCGGTACGCTCCTGATCAAGTTCGGCAATTTCGATCAGCTCGATTACGTGCGCCAGCGTCTCAGCAACGGCTGAGCCGGCTTTAAGACTGTTGGAGAGATGCGCCAAGGCGGCGCTTGACGAGCGTTGCTCTCGGCTGCTGTGTGTGGCCTCGATGCGCACTCGCTCCAATGGCTGACACATGTCTGATGCGACCACTCTTGACCGGCTGGCCCAGCTTATCAAATCGCGGCGGTCGGCGCTTGCCGACAGTTCCTACACGCGCCAGCTACTTGATGGCGGTTCCGAGCGCTGCGCCAAGAAATTCGGCGAAGAGGCGGTCGAGACCGTGATCGCGGGCGTCGGTTCGGACAAGTCGGCACTCGCGAACGAGGCGGCCGACGTGCTCTATCACCTGCTCGTCCTGCTGGAGGTGCGCGACGTCGAGCTTTCGAGCGTCTTGGCGCTGCTTGAGAAGCGCATGGGCACGTCGGGTATCACAGAGAAGGCTTCTCGCCCGAAAGGCACGCCGTGAAGGCCAAGAAGACTGGCCGCGGCGGTGCCGGCAGCCGCCGGCGCGCGCTGGAAGCAATGTCACCGGCGCCATTCTCTCCGTATCGCGTCTTCAGCCGCGAAGATTGGGCGAGGCTGCGCGCCGATACGCCCATGACTCTCGAGCCAAGCGAGCTTGAGCAGCTTTCCGGCGTTATTGAAGAGTTGTCGGTCGATGAGGTCGAGCAGATCTTCCTACCGATGTCGCGCCTGTTGAATCTCTATGTGGCAGCGGCGCAGAAACTCTATTCGGTATCGTCGGAGTTCCTGGGTCGGAAGGACACCAAGGTGCCTTTCATCATCGGCGTCGCGGGTTCGGTGGCGGTGGGCAAAAGCACGACCGCGCGCGTTTTGAAGGCGCTTCTGGCGCGTTGGCCCGATCATCCGCGCGTCGATCTGATGACGACAGACGGTTTTCTCTTTCCCAACGCCGAACTGGAACGGCGTGGAATGATGGAGAAGAAGGGCTTTCCGGACAGCTTCGATACCGACCGGCTGCTCAGGTTTCTTGGCGATGTGAAGTCAGGCGTGGAGAACGTATCCGCGCCGGTCTATTCGCACTTTCACTATGACGTTCTGCCTGGTCAGACGGTCACGATCGAGCATCCCGATATCCTTATCATCGAGGGGCTCAATATTCTGCAGCCGGCGGAGATGCCAAAGGACGGGGGGACGATTCCATTCGTCTCGGACTTCGTCGACTTCTCTATTTATATCGACGCCGATCCGAAGGTGATCGAGCACTGGTATTTGACCCGTTTCATGCGGCTCAGGAATACGGCTTTCCGCGATCCGGGCGCCTATTTCCATAAATACGCGACGATGGCGCCAGAGAAGGTTCGGCGCATGGCGCTGGGGCTGTGGCGCGAGATCAATTTGAAGAACCTGCGCGAGAACATCCTACCGACGCGGCGGCGCGCGCAGCTCATCCTGCAGAAGGGCGAGAGCCACCGTGTCGAAGAAGTTTTGCTGAGAAAACTCTAGATTGCTGAGGCCATAGCGCAGAAAAAAGGGCCGCTTGGGGAGCGGCCCGATCAGTGTCTTTTCTCAGGAGATGCGCTGCAAACGGAAGGAAAGCAGCGCTCAGCGCGTCGCTGCAAAAGCCGCCATGGACGGCACGTCCGCCGGGCGAGATGACGCCGGGGGTTCGACATGGCCGGAATGGGCTGCCAAGCGCGGCAGAGCTTCGGCCGAAACCAGTTTATATTTGTCGCGCAGCCGGCGAATTGCCGACGGGTCGGAAAATCCCATCAGCCGGATGGCTGTGGTGGGTTTCAATTCGGGGCGCACGCGAAGCAATTCGGCGAGTCGGGCTATTCTGTCGCCGTCGTTGATTCCGGTGCCTTTCGGCCTGCCACGACGGGCGGGAATGTGAACCATCAATCGAACCTCGTACCCAAGGCGATTCGTCCAGTTCACATTGCTCCAAGTCCAAATCCGATTCCAGGGAGATTAAATTGGTGTCTGAATTGGACCCGTAATACCCCCTAATTATTCTCATAAAAGACACACGACGGTCTATGCAACGCGGCGGAAAAACGCGGCGGCCGAGTTTCACTCTTCTCATTTCTTTATATAGAGAGTGCTTTCGATCGCGCGAGCGTGCCGAGTGGCGTCAATGGACGAGCGCCGATATGGCTGATGATTTCAGCGGCGGCAATGCTCGCCAGACGACCCGATATTTCGAAACTCAATCCGCGCGATTGGCCGAATAGAAAACCGGCGGCATATAGATCTCCCGCGCCCGTCGTGTCGACGACGTTTGCGACGGGCTCGGGTGCGATTGCGATACGATCCGAGCCGGACGCAACCATTGAGCCTTTTTCACTGCGCGTCAGCACCGCGAGCTTTGCGTCTCGGCTCACATTATTCGCTGCCATTTCGAAATCAGTCGTTTCATAGAGCGATGCGATTTCCTTTTCGTTGGCGAAAAGAATATCGACGCCCGAGCGAATGAGATCGAGAAATTCGGCGCGATGGCGATCCACGCAGAAGCTATCCGACAGCGTGAGAGCGACTTTGCGATTGTTGGCCTTGGCGATGGTGACGGCTTCGCGGAAGGCCTGCTTTGCCTGCGGTCGATCGAACAAATAGCCTTCGAGATAAATAATTGCGCTGGCGCTGATCAATTCGGTGTCGAGGCCACCGGATTCGAATTCGGTCGAAATACCGAGAAACGTATTCATCGTGCGCTCGCCGTCGGGCGTCACCAGAATGAGCGAACGCGATGTCGGCGCGCCGCCAGTCGTCGGCTTTGCGTTGAAGGCGACGCCCTGCGAGCGGATGTCGTGGGAAAAGATGCGGCCGAATTCGTCGTCGGCGATCTTGCCGATGAATCCTGCACGACCGCCGAAGGAACCAACACCGGCGATGGTGTTTGCGGCCGAGCCGCCGGAGACTTCGATGGCCGGGCCCATCATGGCATAGATGCGGGCGATCTCGTCGGCTTCGACGAGCTGCATGGCTCCCTTCGTTTTGTCGATCTTGGTCAGAAAGGCGTCGTCGCAGCGGCCGATGATGTCGACGATCGCGTTGCCGATGCCGGTTACGTCGTAGCGGATTGCGGTCATGGAGCCCCCGGTTTTGCGGGGGCACTATAGAAAGCAGCAGACCGGCAGCAAGCGGCGCGTTCAGCGGCTGCGGGCCGCACCCTTCGCAGTGCCGGCACCGGCCATCGCGGCGATCGCTAGGATCAGGCGTTCGCCCAACGTGTCCTCGAGCCGGGAGGAGAGGCGCGCGGCCCTGGCGGCATCGCCAATGCGTTTGAGTGCATGGTCGAGGGTGGGTCGCGTCCATAGGCGCAGCGCGGCCGAAAACGCATCGCGCTGCTTAAAGTGCAGCGGCGGGCGTATCGAGCGGGCGATGTCGTCGAATGATGCGCCATTATCCATGTCGCCGCGCGCTTTGTGCAGCTTCAGGAAGTGGCGCTGCATGATGAGGATAATGGCTTGGGCACTTTCGCCGGATGAGAGCGCGCGGCCGTAGTCGGAAATCGCCTTCTTCGCATCACCCGAGGCAGCCGCTTCCACGATGCGTTCCATCGCAAGATCGGCGGCGTCACCGACAATGGCTTCGACATCCTCTACGCCGATCTGAGGCCGGCCGATGCAGTAGATGGCGAGCTTCTCGATTTCAGCGCGCGAAAGTGAGCGGTCTGCGCCGAGGCGGCTCACAAGCAGTGTTCGTGCGTGCATGTCGATCTTGATCGCGAAGTCTCCCAGCACCTCGTCGATGAGGGCGTTGAGGTCAGCGGCGCTGTCGGGATAGCAAGCGACGGCGGCGCAGAGCGGCGCGGTTTCGAACAGCGTGCGCATGGCGTCGTCCGGCTTCAGATTGCCGGCTTCGACGACGAGCAGGCCTTCAAGCGGCCCGGACGCGAGAATGGGCTTCAGCAGTGCGGCTGTGATGCGGCGACCGGCAATAGCGCGCACGACCTTGCGGCCTGAGAACATGGGGCGCGTCTGCAGTTCAACGGCGACGCGTCCGGTGTCTTCGTCAAGGGATTCGTCATCGAGCCGCAAGACTTCGCCGGGCGGTTTCTCGCGTTCGGCCAGCAATTTTGCGAGTGCGGCGGAGCGCTCGGAGACGAGGCCCGGGTCGGAACCAAAAAACAGGACCGCGGAGATGTCGCGCGGCGGCGATTTGAGGAATGCCGCGGCGTTCTGTGTTTTCACCGCGACCATGGCGATCGCTTCACTCGGACGTAACGAAGGGCTTTATGCGCGTGTAGGCCATCAGGCGGTGCGCGAGAGGATCGCGAGCAGGCGCGTGCGGAGTTCCTCGCCGACGGTGCGTGCCGCGCGGTTCTCGGCATCCTCACGGGCGCGGACGTTGGCGAAGATCGACGTCATGCGCTCGAAACCAGCACGGCTGTAGCTCTTGCCTTCCGCGACAATCGCTTTGTCGGCGATGCGGATGAGCTTGTAGGAGGCGTCGAGGTTATAGACTTGGTTGGCGGCGTCACCCTCGATGTTGACGAGGGTGGACGACACGGATTCACGGATCGCGATATCGAGACGATAGAGGGGTTCGGTCGTGCGCGCGCCACCCCCTGTCGACTGATAGATCAGCTCGTTGCGAATGCGCTGGCCGACGCGACCTGGAATGGGTGCGATGTCGACGGTTGCAAACTTTTCCTCGACCGCGGCGCCGCCGACTGCGGCAGAGCCGTAGAGCGGGCGGAAGCCGGTGCTATCCGCGCCGCAGCCGGAAAGCGTGGCAATCGACAGCAGACCGCTCGCCAGCGCGAAAGCGCGCCAGCGACGCTGTTTGCCGACCGAACCTTTAGCCAACGACATTCACGATCCTCTGCGGAACCACGATGACCTTCTTGGCCGGGCGCCCGTCAAGCGCCCGCAGAACGGATTCGAGCCGCAGCGCCGCCGCTTCCACGTCGGAATTGGCGGCAGAGCGGGAAATCACAAGTTCATCCCGTCGCTTACCATTCACCTGTACGGCAATGGTCACTTGATCGTCAACGAGAAGGGCCGGGTCGACCGCCGGCCACGGCTCGTTCGCCAGCAACGTGTTGTATCCGAGCCGCGCCCAGCACTCCTCGGCGAGATGCGGCATCATGGGACCGATCATGGTGACCATAAAGGCACCTGCCTCGCGTGCCGCCCAGGTGATGTCGTCGTCGCCGCTTCCGAGAGCCGACTGGAGAACGTTCGCAAATTCATGCACATGGGCGACGGCCACGTTGAAGCGCAGGGCTTCTATGGCGCGCCCGACCTGGTCCATGGCGCGATGCGCGGCCTTGCGGATTTCCAAAGCGGTTGGCGTGAAAGTCTCAGGTCGAGCAACATCGCGCGGGTATGTATCAGCGATTTCATCGACGATGCGCCAGACGCGCTGGATGAAGCGACCGGCGCCTGCGACGCCGGCTTCGGTCCAGATGACGTCGCGCTCGGGTGGGCTGTCTGAGAGCATAAACCAGCGGGCGCAGTCAGCACCGTAGTGGGCGATGATGTCGTCGGGATCGACGAGGTTCTTTTTCGACTTCGACATCTTCTCGATGGAGCCGATCTCGACCGGGAGGCCGGACGAGACTTCGGTGGCGCGGCGGGCACCGCCGTCGCCTTCGAGGCGCACTTCGCTCGGCAGCAGCCATTGGCCGTCCGGAGACTTGTAGGTTTCGTGTGTGACCATGCCCTGAGTGAACAGCGCGGCGAACGGCTCGCGTGTGTTGGTCGCGAACTTCAGATGGCCGGTGTCGCACATGGCGCGGGCAAAGAAACGCGAGTAGAGCAGGTGAAGGATCGCGTGCTCGATACCGCCGATATACTGGTCAACGGGAAGCCAGTATTGCGCCGCGCCCTTGTCAACGGGCGTTGTCGCGCCAGGCGCGGTGAAGCGCACGAAGTACCATGAGCTGTCGACGAAGGTGTCCATGGTATCGGTTTCGCGGGTCGCGGGTTTGCCGCAGCTTGGGCACGCGACATGCTTCCACGTGGGGTGCCGGTCGAGCGGATTGCCGGGCTTATCGAAGGTCGCGTCTTCCGGCAGCGTGATTGGAAGGTCCTTTTCGGGCACCGGAACTGTCCCGCAGTCCACGCAGTGGATGACCGGGATCGGGCAGCCCCAGTAGCGCTGGCGTGAGATACCCGC
>CADECN010000185.1 GCA_902825785.1 uncultured Hyphomicrobium sp.
TCATCATCGATCTCGCCCGCACGCCGCACATGCTGATCGCCGGCACCACCGGCTCGGGCAAGTCGGTCGCGATCAACACCATGATCATGTCGCTGCTGTACCGGCTGACGCCCGACCAGTGCAAGTTCATCATGATCGATCCCAAGATGCTGGAGCTGTCGGTCTACAACGGCATTCCGCATCTGCTGGCACCTGTCGTCACCGATCCCGCCAGAGCGGTTGCCGCGCTCAACTGGGCGGTTGGCGAAATGGAAGAGCGCTACAAGCGCATGGCGGCGCTTTCGGTGCGCAATATCGATGTCTTCAACAACCGGGTACGCAACGCAAGGAAGCGTGGCGAGATGCTATCGCGAACGGTCCAGACCGGGTTCGACAAGCTCGGGCAGGCGGTGTTCGAGACGCAGAAGATGGACCTGGAACCGCTGCCGCATATCGTGATCGTCGTCGACGAGTTCGCCGACCTGATGATCGCTGCTGGCAAAGAGGTCGAGGCGGCCGTTCAGCGGTTGGCGCAGATGGCGCGCGCGGCCGGTATTCACCTCATCATGGCGACGCAACGCCCCTCGGTCGACATCATCACCGGTACGATCAAGGCCAACTTTCCGACCCGCATCTCGTTCAAGGTCACGTCCAAAATCGACAGCCGCACCATCATCAACGAACAGGGTGCCGAGCAGCTGCTTGGTCAGGGCGACATGCTCTATTCGACGGGCGCGGGCCAGATCACGCGTGTGCACGGCGCGTTTGTTTCGGACGAAGAGGTCGAAGCGATCGCAGATGCTTTGCGACGGCAGGGCGCGCCCAAGTACGTCGAGGGCATCTGCGATGCGCCGGCCCAGAGGGCCGAGGCAACCGACGCGGAGCGTGCAACGGGCGAGGACGACCTTTACGACCGGGCGGTGGCGATTGTGGTTACCGACCGCAAGGCTTCAACCAGCTACCTGCAGCGTCGGCTTGCAATCGGCTACAACCGGGCGGCGGACTTGATCGAGCGTATGGAACGGGACGGACTGATCTCGGCCGCGAATCACGTCGGAAAGCGCGACATCCTGCGCGACAGCGGACAATCGGACCTGGACGAGCCTTTGTAATTTGCCGCGCCATAGCTGCGCCTTCCTGCCATGCCCAAGAAAAGGCTGGGCGCGCGTCCACTGGGGCCTTGCCGCCTAGTTCTCGACGCATTTCTTGTCAAAACCGTAATCTTCGCGGTGAGGCCACTTTGGTGGCGTAGCCGTGAGCGGGGGAAATATAGGGGCATTGGATGAGGGACTTGGTGTTCTCGATGGTGGCTGCGTGCGTGGTCCTTGTGGCCGCGGCATGGACAGCAGATGCGCAAAATGCGCCGTCACCTCAGCCGGCTAAGCCAAGCGCGGCGAACGAACAAGTTGCCAAGCCCGCAGATGCGACCGTGGATGGTTGGTCTGGTGAAGTCGCCAATGGCCAGGACGGTATTCACCTCGATGAGGCTCAGACCGAAGCCGTCAAATCGGTCAGCAATTACTTCTCGACGCTCACTGACCTGAAAGGCGCTTTTGTGCAGATCGGCGCAGATAACAAGCGCATGCGCGGGAAGTTCTTCGTCAAGCGGCCTGGCCGTTTCCGCTTCGACTATGCGCTGCCTTCGCGCCAGATCATCATCTCGGACGGCAAATATCTCGCCATTCAAGATCTCGACCTCAACAACGAAGATCGACTTGAGCTTGATCAAACACCGTTTCGACTGTTGCTGCGCAAGGACGTCGACCTACTGCGGGACGCGCGCATCATCGAAGTCCAGGACGCGGCGGATCGGGTCGTTGTCGGAATTCAAGACAAGAGTCCGGACACGCCAGGCAAGATCAAGCTTTTCCTATCGAAGAGACCGCCCGGGCTCGAGCTGACCCAGTGGATCACGACGGACGCGCAGGGCCTGGACACCCGGATCGAAGTTACGGAGCTCGTCAAGACCGACGACTTGGACGCAAATCTCTTTAAAATTCAAATGCTTGGAGCCCACCGGACGACGCCGAACTAGGAAATTTGACCGCAAATCAGGGTGTTGCGCGAATGCCGCGACGCAACATTCAACCTGTGGATATTGTTGAGTAACTCTTCACATTTTCGTGAAGAGCCTAGTGGCCCCCTATTGAATTTCAGCGTGTTGCGCTTAACTCACAGACATGCAGGCGGCGTCACCCTGTATTCGGTAGTGCCCCCCGTCTAGCCGAAGACGCTGCCTCTGGTATCGGCTTCCCTCCCGATACCGAGCGCCAAAAGCGCAAATCGCGCCCAGTCCCTCCCCCCGGGACTGGGCGCTTCGCATTTCAGGGTATCGAATTTCTTCGTGTCGAACCTAAGCGGGCCGTTTGAGTTTTAAATGGCTTGAGGACATCCGCGTCGCTAATGGAGTGCGTGTGACACGGGCGTCGATGCGAGGCGCGCTTCGCCCGCTTGACTGATCCCAACGAGGGCCATGTCGGCGAGCGCTTGATCTATTGCCCGCAGTTCGTCGGCGAATGCGCGCAAGCGACCGGCGATATGCTTCGAGAAGTGCTCGGCCACTTCGGGTTCATCGGTCATCAAGCGATGGAGATCTTCGCGTGCGATACGCAGCGCTTTGACGGTCGTTCGTGCGATGACGCTTGAGGCGTGCACTGTTTCGACCAGCATTGCGATTTCGCCCAGAATGGCACCTTCGGGAATGGCTTCGCCAGCGGAGCCATTGGCGGCGGAAGATATCTGCACGCAGGTGCCTGAGACGACAACGATGGCAGCGTCCGCGACCTCATCCTCGGTAATGAGATGGTCGCCAGGTTTATAGATCACGCGGTCGGCGCGGCGCACGATCTCTGTCAACTGCAACGGTTTCAAGCCGCGGAAGATCGGCAGTGACAGAAACGGCTTGACGAGGGCGTCGATCGCCATCGCGAAAACTCCGATTTTGAAACGATGGTTGGAAACGCGACTGACGCGACTGCAGCTCAACGACAGCGAGCCGCGCGGCGATGAAGCTGCCGCATACACGGGACTAACGAGCATACGCGAAGCGAATCGTCCAGCGGGGGTGTGGACGCGCTGGGGACGAACAAGGACAAAGCCGAAGTCGCGCGCTTTCCTGTTGAGGACGCAGCAGTGCGTCAGGGCGCGAGCTTATATCCGCCGCTTTCGGTTATCAGCAGTTCGGCGTTGGACGGGTCTTTTTCGATTTTTTGGCGGAGACGATAGATGTGCGTTTCGAGCGTGTGCGTCGTTACGCCGGCGTTGTAGCCCCATACCTCGTGCAACAGAACATCGCGCGACACGACCTTGTCGCCGGACCGATAGAGATATTTCAGGATCGATGTTTCTTTTTCGGTGAGCCGGATTTTCTGTCCGCTACCGTCGATAAGAATTTTGGCCGCCGGCTTGAACGTGTACTGGCCGACAGCAAACACGGCATCCTCGCTTTGCTCGTGCTGGCGCAGTTGTGCTCGAATGCGCGCGAGCAGCACGGCAAACTTGAACGGCTTCAAAATGTAGTCGTTCGCTCCGGCATCCAGGCCGAGGATCTGATCGGCGTCGGATGTATTGCCGGTCAGCATGACGATCGGCGTCTTGAAGCCCGACTTGCGCAGCAACTTCACCGCTTCGCGACCGTCCATATCCGGCAGACCGACGTCGAACACGACCAGATCAAAGCGGCCACTGCGGGCCGCTTCCATGCCCCTTGTCGCGGTGTTGGCCTCCGAGACCTCGAATTCGTCGTGCAGGACCAATTGATCTTTCAGCGAGATTCTGAGGTCGTCATCGTCATCAACCAGGAGGACCTTGCGGGCCGTGCTCATGAAATGGGGGCTCCGGTTTCGAGTGTGGGGCGGGGCGGGGCCGACGCAAATGCTGGCATCCCGATACCGGGCAACATAGGCTTTGGCGATGCCTAGGCAAGGGCTCGAGCGAGGTTATCGATGGCAAAGCGCGAGATTGGCGGCGCGCGTCAAGTAATCGTGCGATCTCGCGGTGCGGCGCAGCGACGTGGCGTGCTTTTTATCGGGATGCTGACGGTGCCCTGCGCGCTCGGCCGGGGGGGCATAACGCCGTTCAAGCGCGAAGGAGATGGTGCCACGCCCAGAGGCCGCTTCGACCTGCGTCGCGTGCTCTACAGAAGCGGGCAAGCCCCAAGGCCGCGAACGCGTTTACCGATTGCGCAGATCAAGCGCGACGATGGCTGGTGCGACGCACCGCGAGATCGCAATTACAATCGCGCCGTCAGGCATCCATATCCAACGGGCGCGGAAGTCATGTGGCGCGACGACGGGCTCTACGACGTCGTCGTCGTTATTGGCCATAACGACCGACCGCGCATCCGCGGGCGCGGGAGCGCGATCTTTCTGCATGTTGCGAAGCCGGGGTTCGAGGCGACGGAGGGGTGCGTCGCCGTCCGGGCGTCCGACATGCGCAAGTTGCTCGCGCATGTTGGGCGTGGCAGCCGTATCGTCATCGGCATGTGAGCTTCGTTATTTTCTAGCCATGAAAAAAGGGCCCGGACGCTCGTGGCGCCGGGCCCAAGTTGAGCACGTCTAGGTGGAGACGCGTGCTCGGGAGGCAGTTGAGTGAAAGTGGCCCGCGACCCGAAGGTCGCGAGCCGTTCCCTCGAACTCAGTAGTTGTAGGCCCGCTCGCCGTGGTCCGTGATATCGAGGCCTTCGCGTTCGCGATCTTCGACCGGACGCAGGCCGATGATGATATCGACCAGTTTGAAGATGATCGCGGAGCCGATACCGCACCACAGCACCGTGAGACCCACGCCTTTCGCCTGCGCGATGACCTGGGCGACCATGTCGTAGGAACCAACGGCGAGCTCGCCGGGCTTCGACAGATAGTCCGCGATGCCCGCGCCGCCGTATTCCGGATTTACCAGAATGCCGGTGGCAAGCGCGCCGACGATGCCGCCGATGCCATGGATGCCGAAGACATCGAGGCTGTCGTCATAGCCGAGTGCGCTCTTGATGGCGGTGCAGAACAGGAAGCAGACGGGGCCGGCCACGAGGCCGAGCACGATCGATCCGTAGACGCCGGCGAAGCCGCAGGCCGGGGTGATCGCCACAAGACCGGCAATGACACCCGACACGAGGCCGAGGATCGAAGGTTTACCCTTGGCGATCCATTCGACGATGATCCACGCCAGCGCCGCGGCCGCGGTGCAGACGAAGGTGTTCAGCATCGGCACCGTGATGAAGGCAGCCGCTTCGAGGTTGGAGCCGACGTTGAAGCCGAACCAGCCAACCCACAGCAGGGCCGCGCCGATCATCGTCATGGTCAGCGAGTGCGGAGGCATGGCTTCGCGGCCATATCCGACGCGCTTGCCGAGGATCAAGCAGCCCACGAGGCCGGCGATGCCCGCGTTGATGTGGACGACGGTGCCGCCTGCGAAGTCGAGTCCGCCCCACGCGAAGATCTGACCAACGTCGGCCAGGACCCCATCAAGTGCTGCTTGTGCTTCTGCTTTGGCGGCATCGGTCGTGGCCGCCGCAACGGCCTTGGCCGCGTTACCGAACGTGTCGGGACCGCCCCAGTACCAAACCATGTGCGCCATCGGGAAATACACGAAGGTTACCCAGAGGGCGGCAAACAGCATCCAGGCCGAGAATTTCATGCGCTCGGCGACAGAACCGATGATGAGCGCCGGCGTGATGCAGGCGAATGTCATCTGGAAGCAGATGAAGAGATATTCGGGGATGTAGACACCGTTGGAGAAAGTGCCCGCCAGGCTCGTCGAATCGACGCCGGACAGAAACATCTTGGAGAAACCACCGACATAGGAGTTCAACGCTCCGCCGTTGGTGAAGGCCATCGAGTAGCCGTACGTCACCCAAATGATCATAACCATGCAGATGGTGGCGAACACCTGCATGCAGACAGACAGCATATTCTTGGTGCGAACCAAGCCGCCGTAGAAAAGAGCAAGTCCTGGTACCGTCATCAACAGCACCAGGATCGTGGCGATGTACATGAAGGCGATGTCGCCTTTGTCGGGTGTCGGTGGAGCTGCGGCCGCTTCTTGAGCGAACGCAGGATCGACGATGAGCGCGAGCATGCCGAGAGAACAAAGCGCGCCGGCCATGCGCGTCAAATTTCGAAGGGTCATTTCGTGGCTCCGTAAGCCGGCACCGGGACGATTCCCCAACGCGGGTGCCTCAAATCGCCTTTATCTGCTTCAGTGCGCGAAACGACAGGCGGCCTTCGAAAGCCGCCTGTCGCAGTATTGTTTACTGAACAGTTTCGCCATGGAGGCTGGAGTCGAGGCCTTCGATCTCGGCGGACTCCGAAACCCGCAGGCCCATCACCAGTTTGATGAGCAGCAGGATGACGAAGGTCGCAACCGCGCACCAAACGATGGTTGCGATCACGCCGTAGATCTGGATGCCAACCTGAGCAGCGTTGCCTTCGAGCAGACCGGCGGTGCCGCCGATCGAAGCCTTGGCGAACACGCCCGTCAGAACGGCGCCGACGATACCGCCGATGCCGTGGACACCGAAGACGTCGAGGCTGTCGTCATAGCCAAGAGCGCGCTTTACCGCCGTCGAGAAGATGTAGCACACGATACCGGCAGCGATGCCGATGAAGAGTGCGCCGATCGGATCGACGAAGCCGCAAGCAGGCGTAATCGCCACGAGGCCTGCGATGGCGCCGGAAGTGACGCCGAGCACAGTCGGTTTGCGGT
>CADECN010000186.1 GCA_902825785.1 uncultured Hyphomicrobium sp.
TTGATCTCTGGCTTGTAGGCCGAATTCAGCATGTAGTAATTTCTCCTTGCAGGGCCACGAGATATGGCAGCGCACAGCGCCCCAGTTTCGTTCGCGTATCGCTCCTGCCGTGTCTAGGGCGCCGTTGTAGCGGCACCCGCGTCTTCGGGCACGTATGTCACGCGTCTCCTCAAAGTTTTTGCGTCTGTAACCGGTCGAAAACCGGCCTTTTCGCGTCGCTCGTTCGTGCGCGCATAGGCCTGCTTGCGACCGTCAAACCGCGGGCACCGGGGGGTGTACCGCCGCTGATGCGGCTCGAGAGGGAGCAAAGACGTATGTCTTGGACCGATGAACGCGTAGACCTTCTGAAAAAGCTTTGGTCGGAAGGCCTTAGCGCCAGTCAAATCGCCGGCCGGCTCGGCAGCGTCACCCGCAATGCGGTGATCGGCAAAGTTCATCGCCTCGGGCTTTCGGGGCGCGCAACGACTTCGCGCATGAAGACGCACCGGCCGCGCACGCGCATGGCCAACGTCAAGCGCCCGACCAACAAGCCGCGTTTCGTGCAATCCGGCAATCCAGCCGTGCGCGCGCTCTATATGGACGCCGAAGCCTATGTGCCGCCGGCGGAAGAACTCGTGATCCCGCTCGCAGAGCGAAAGAGCATTCAGACTTTGACCGAGTGCAGCTGCCGCTGGCCGATCGGCGATCCGCAGGCGGCCGACTTCCATTTCTGCGGCCGTAACAAGGTGCCGCTGCTTCCCTATTGCGAAGTTCACGCGCGCCGCGCCTTCCAGCCGGCCGCACCGCGCCGCCGCGACCGCGTCGAGACCGAGACACCGGCAATCGCCGGGCCTCTGCAGACGGTTCCGGAGAAGCAGAACGCTTAATTAAAAGGCCGGATCGGGGGATCCAGCCAACGGGGGAAGACCAGCAGGCGCAACCGCCTGCTGGTCTTTTTTTGTGTTTGATGACGCGGGCAAGGCACTCTTGCTAGTGTCTCGCCATTCGCCGACCGACGATGGAGAGCCAGCCCCAAATGGCCAAGACCAAAGATAAAGAGAAGAGCAAGGACAAGATGCAGGGCGGTGCGGCCGCGGGCCCGGATACGTCACAACCGCCGGCAACCGCGCCCACCTCGCTCACCGCCAAACCGCAAGCGGTGTCCACGGTGCCGGCGAATTTTTCGCTCGATGCCCCGAAACTTCCGGCCGAGATCGACGACGCTGCCATGCGCTCCGGTGGATACCCGTATGACAAGCGCATGAAGCGCGAGGAGTACGAGGACCAGCTTTACAAGCTCCAGGTCCAACTCGTTCGACTTCAGACGCACAATCTCAAGTCGGGCGGGCGCGTCATGGCCCTGTTCGAGGGGCGCGATGGTGCGGGCAAGGGATCATGCATCAAAGCGTTCGCGGAGCATTTGAACCCGCGCAACACTCGGGTTGTCGCATTGACGAAGCCGACCGAGACGGAGCGTGGTCAGCTCTACTTCCAGCGCTATGTAGTGCACCTGCCGACGGCCGGCGAAATCGTTCTATTCGATCGATCCTGGTACAATCGGGCGGGCGTCGAGCGCGTGATGGGCTTTTGTACGGAAGCGCAACTTGCGACGTTTCTGCGCGAGGCGCCTGAGTTCGAGGGGCTGTTGGTTCGCGACGGCATCCGACTATTCAAATTCTACCTCACGATCGGCCGCGAGATGCAATTGAAGCGCTTTCACGAGCGCCGGCACGATCCGCTCAAGCAATGGAAGATCTCCGACGTCGACCTCGCCGCGATCTATAAATACGACGCCTACACTCAGGCGCAGATCGATATGTTCCGCTTCACCAACACGGCTATCGCGCCTTGGACGGTCATTCGGGCAAATGACCAGCGTCGGGCGCGGCTTGAATCGATCCGCGCCGTGCTGCTCGCCGTCGACTACGAGGGGAAGGATCTCGCTGCAATCGGCAAGCCCGACCCGCAAATCATCGGCTCGGGGCCGGAGTTTTTCGACCGGGCGTGAGCGCGGTCAGTCCTAGCGGATCATCAGGAAGAGCGACGGCGTGATCGCGGCGGTGCGCGCCAGTTCACGACCATCGGGAAACGCGGTGCCGCCATAGCGCGCAATGACGAGGCCCGGCTCAAGCTGGCGGATACGCTCGGCAAGAACACCGCTTACGCCGTATGTCGGCTCCGCGGGCTCGAACGTGACGCGCCGCATGCCGCGAATGATCAGACGCGCCTGGGCTTCGAGTTCCGCGGTTTCGGCCGACGTCTCGGTGCCGATCAGCAGGTGGATCATGCCGGTGTCGCCAGCGAGCCGGCCGGCGGCGCGCAGCATCGAAGGTAGCCGGTCGGCATCCTCGGCCACGACCGCCAGACGACGCTCGCGGCCCGGGCGCGGTTCGCGGCCGGCCACGAGAACGCCGGTCGCGCCGCTGACGTTGGCGAGCAGATCGTTGATCAAAAACGGCGATGTCGCGGTTATCGCGCGCGACAGCGCGATGATGTTCCAGGGCCCGCGCTCCAGGCACATCTCAGCGATGCGATCGACCGCGTCACCAGGCGCGCGGGCGTGACGCACGACGACGCCGAGACGCGCGCCGGCGTGCTCAGCCGTGCGTCGATGGCGGTTGGCAAGCAAGTCGAACGCGGCCTGATTGGCTTCGCCGCTTCTATGCTTGCGATCTCGGCGCTGCGTGACGTTGCGAACCGGGATTGCGGTTGGCCGGTCGGACCAATCCGGCATGACGACGAGCGTTTCGACTTCGGAACCATAGGCGGCGGCGAGTTTGACGGGTGCGATGATGCGATGTGAATCGACGCGCTCCGCCGGATCGATCCATAGCACGACACGGCCGCTGCCTTCGGCTGCCTCGGCTACGTGCGCTGTCATGCGGTCGCGCCAGAAGCCAGGTGCTCGACCGCGCGGCGGACGTCGCTTGAGCGAATATGGTCGGCGGATGCCGAGGCGGCGATGCCGTCGGCCTCTTCAAGAATCCGCAAGAGCTGTCCGCGATCGAGAGAGACCGGTCCGCCACCGCGCTTTACCGCGTCGGCGTAGAGGACGGGACCAGCAGATGCATTGATGGTGCGCAGACCGTTTTCGCCCGCAAGGGCAGCGGCGGCAGCGGAAAATGCCGGTTCGCCGACGTCGGTCGCGGCCGCCGTATCCGCGAATCTGGCGACGTGCCGGAAACGGCGTTCCGCCGCCGGATCAATTTCCTTCAGCCGATCCCATGAACGCGGATCGGCGATAACGATAACTTTGGCGGTGAAAGGAACCGGCTCAGCCGCGACAGCGAGGCCGGACGCGCCTTGGGGCGCGCACACGCCGGCATCCATGACCTCGCACAACGCCTGCCAGGCCGACGGGTCGGCAGCGAGCCGCCAAGCCTCGACGACCAGATAGCCGCCGTTTGCTTCCATTAGTCGGCCGGACGCGATCGCGATGTTGCCTAAGGTGTCGCGACCGATTTCTCCCAGAAGGTCGCGGCGGGTGACGCTCCGTGCAAGCACGACAGGAGCCGCCTCGGTGCCGGGAGCCGGGCCGCAAGCCGCAGCAAACACGTTCGCAGAGATCGTTACCGGGGCAGCCGCGCCCTTTGCGGCTGCGTCCAGGAACGAGCGCTCGATCAGATCAACAACGCGGGGCGCGGATTCAGATTCGGAATACAGCTTGCGCGCGAGCGCCAGATTCGGCTTGGCGGCGCTCATGGCGACGTGCCGATCAAGCGCGGCGTATTTCTCTATGGCCTCAAGTTCGGCCTCGGGCGTTGCCACCACCAGTCCGTGCAGTTCACCTTCAAGCGCCGTGATCTTGGCTTCGACATCGCGCTGCAAAGCCTCAGGGAGGGCGCGGAATATCTCGGGCCGCACCATACGGCCTTCGTGCATGGGTGCGAGAACGTAGCCATCGATGGATTTGACGAGCGCGATGTTCTGGGCTTCGGCCCGCCGGCGTAAATGTTCAAGCGCGGCGTCACCGCGATGACGCACCTCTTCGTCGAGAAGGTCACGCGCGAGGCGGTGGTCGTCGCTTTCCAGAATTCGCGCGCGAGTCGCCCAGGCGTTCGCCAGTGCCACGTTTACGTCACGCGCAAAGCGCGCGCCCTCCCCCGATGCGAACTCGAAGGCGAGCAATCGTGAGGGCCGCTCCGGGTCGGGAACGTACACCCACTCCGCCGGCGCCGGCATATCCTCGGCGTGAAGAGCGGCGAGCTTCTCAGCTGCCCAGCGCCGACCGGTGCCTTCCGCGCCAAGAATCAGCAGATGAGCCGCAGGCCTTTTATCTTTCACCGCGTCGCGCATCGCCGACAGCGGTTTGGCCTGACCCGGAAGCAGAAGAGGGTCAGAGGCGAGGATAACGGCCTCTGCTTCATCCTTGCGCGCCAGTGCGGTCTTGCTCTTGGGCTTCACATCGGCGAGCCGGTCAACCAATCGGCTTGGCGCGATCGAGACGACGTTCGAATCGTCCTCGTTCGTCGCATCGTCAGCAGCGGCTTCGGCCGGCTTCGACGCAGGTTTGGCGTCAGCCGCTTCGGAATTCTTTGACGATTTCGAGCGCCAGAAAACCATGCGCAAGAGCCCCGATCTCTTCACTTCGGCATAAGTTTGCGAGATGCCCAGCCGCCCCCCGATGGCAGCTTGAAGTCGATCATCTCACGGCCATAATGGCGGCACCATGACCAGCGCGCCGCAACCAAACAGCTATTCATCAACACTACCACAGGACGCGGGCCCGCCCGATCCGGGTGCGGCTGCCATCCTCAGGGGTGTGCAGCGGCTTTTGCGCGCGCAGAATTACGAGAGTATCGCCGAAATGTCGCTGGGAAACGGACGGCGCGCCGACGTGTTCGCGATCGGCCCGCTGGGCGATATCTGGATCATCGAGATCAAATCGTGCATCGCGGACTTTCGCGCTGACCATAAGTGGCCAGAATATCGAGACTATTGCGACTATCTCTCATTTGCGGTGGCGCCCGATTTCCCGCTTTCAGTCCTGCCGGAGGACACCGGCCTAGTGCTGGCGGATGCCTATGGCGGCGAGATTGCACGGCCGGCGCCGCGACACCCGCTCGGCGCGGCCCGGCGCAAGACGCTGCTCATCGAAGGCGCACGCGCCGCGGCCATGCGGCTACACGCCAGGATCGATCCCGGTCAAATCTTCGGCTGACGTCGTGCGACCAAAGTGTGAAGAGCGGCGCCACAGGGCGCGCGTTATTTCGGCGCGCGCTTGGCGAGGATGCGCTGCAAGGTCCGGCGATGCATGTTGAGACGCCGCGCCGTCTCCGAGACGTTGCGGTTGCAAAGCTCGTAGACGCGCTGAATGTGTTCCCAGCGCACGCGATCGGCCGACATCGGATTTTCAGGCGGCGGCGCTTTTGCGTCGCTCGGCGCAAGAAGCGCATCCGTTACGTCGTCGGCATCGGCCGGCTTGGCGAGGTAGTCGACCGCGCCGAGCTTCACAGCGCTCACCGCTGTCGCGATGTTGCCGTAGCCTGTCAGGATGATCGCACGCGCATCGGCTCGGGCACGCGCAAGCTCAGCGAGCACGTCGAGACCGTTGCCGTCTTCCAGGCGCATATCCACGACGGCAAATGCCGGCGCTTTCTCGCGGATGAGGTCTATGCCCTCGGCCACCGAGTGGCCGGATCGGACCTCGAAGCCTCGCAGCTCCATCGCTCGCGCAAGCCGCTGCAAAAATGCACGGTCGTCATCGACGATCACGAGCGATCGATCAGCCGGTAGCTCGTCTTGCCTAAAGGAAAGGTCTTCTGTCGCCAAGGCTGCCTCCGGAAGGTGGGTCGCCCGTTGTTTTTCTGTTCCGCGGAATATTCCATGCGGGCAATCGGCGACGCAACCCCCCCTTTATTGCGAATGCGGGAGCGCGTGAAGGGAAAAGAGGTTAACGGAACGGCCCTCAAGCCACGGATTTGTCTGGCTTTCGGCGGCTTGGCCAACCAAAAGCCGTGGGCGCCAGCTCAAAGTTGGCGCGCGGCCAGGCGATTTGCACTTTCGCGCCGGTGCGCGGCGGCGTCTGGTTGGAGAACGTAACGGTCGCTCCCGAGCGTTCAAGCAGTGTCTTGGCGATGAAGAACCCGAGCCCGAGACCAGTGTGGGCGGTCTCGGCACGATCTTCGTAGCGCCGCGTCGTGACGTAAGGCTCGCCAATCGTGTCCATCAGTTCGGGGGAAAAGCCCGGACCATCGTCGGCGATCGTCACGACAATCGTATCCGCGCTCCAGCGGGCGCTTAGTTGAACTTCGGAAGCGGCGAAACCCACCGCGTTCTCGATGATGTTGCCGAGGCCATAGATCACACCCGGGCGACGGTGTCCGACGGGTTCGACTTCGGCCGCTTCGCCGACATCGGGCAAAGGCGCGGCGGTAATGATGAGCCGCTTGCCCGAATGGCGGTGCGGATGGGCGGCCTCGTCTAGGATTTCGAGCACGGTCACGCTGGCGTGCATCGGGTCCTGCTCGTCGGGCTTGCGCGTGAGCTTCTGCAAGATCTCGCGGCAGCGCTTGGCCTGGCTATGCAGCAAGTGCAGGTCGTCGGTGAAGCGGTTGTCCGGACCGAGCTCGCGCTCGAGCTCCTTGGCGACGAGCACGATCGTGGAAAGCGGGGTTCCAAGTTCATGAGCGGCGGCCGCCGCGAGGCCGTCGAGCGCGTGGAGGCGCTGCTCACTCGCCAGAACCATGTCGGTCGCC
>CADECN010000187.1 GCA_902825785.1 uncultured Hyphomicrobium sp.
CCCAGCACAACGGTTGACTCGCCCTTATCAAGCTTAACCCTCGCGAGACGCGTGACCTCTGCGCCCGAGAGATACACGGTCACTGCCTGTATCTGAGAGGTTGCGGGCACTTCGGCGGCGTGCGCCAGCGGGGCGAGCACCGCGAGGGAGATCGCGGCAAGAACCAAACGCATGAAACCAGACCTTTTTTGTTCGCCGATACGGCATCGCCCTAGCGCTGCAGACTTTTAGACAGACTGCCAGCAAAGAGCCTTTGGCAGCTCCAAGCGCGTGGGCACGGCGGGACTATGGCCGAAGGCGCGGCATAGAGAAAGGGATTGACAGAAGCCAATCTTAATCAAGCACCTGCTGAACCAAAGCCCTCTGGCGCAGAACGCGAAAAGGGCGGCCGAGAAGCCGCCCTTGATTAAGGACTGAGAGACGCGTCTCTGCCTTAGTTTACGTTGAATCGCACGCCCGCGCGAACCTGGTGGACATGTTGGTCGCCGATATCGAGGTCCGACCCTGCACCGCCGATGGTCATGGAAGCGCTGGAGCTTCCGAGGAACAGGTAGCGATAGCCGATGTCGATGGTCGTGACGTCCGTCAGGTCGTAGCTCAGGCCCGCCATTGCGGCTGCCGCGAAGCTGACGGTGTCGCCCTTGGTCGTGGCGGTCGCGACTCCGGCCGGAGTGAAGTTGTCGACATCGCAACCGCCAGGGTTCTCGTTGTCGCAGGATTGCGCCTGAATAGACTGAGTGCGCGAGATCTGGTTCCAGACGAAACCGACACCGCCGCCGACGTAGGGCGTAAAGCCGCGACCCGGCAGGAAATCGTAGTAGGCGTTCAGCATCCAGATGGTGCCGTCCACTTTCGCGGTGTCGCGGATGCGGAAGCGAGTCTGAGTATCGGCGATATCGTTGGTATTGCCGTCGACGATGCCGTAGTCGCCCGACAGGTTGAATGCGTAGGTGTCTTGCGCGTCCGTAACGCCTTCGCCGCTCACGTCGTCCTTCGAACGCTTCTCGACCGTCGCATCGATGCGCCAGCCGTTGTTGAAGGAGTATCCGACGCCGCCACCGAGCGTCAGGAATGTATCGAAGTCTGTGTCGAACCAAGCCGGCAGTGACAGGCTGTCGGGACCGAACGCATCGCCAGGGACGCCTGTAAGATCGTCTATATGGCCTGAGACGTCGGGATCGCTCACCACACCGAGACCAGCGTCAAATCGGAAGTACCAGGTCGGGCGATAATCCGCTACGGGAACGGGTGCAGGGACCGGCACCGCCGCCGGGGCGCCGAATGTTCTGTAGCTCTCGCGCCCAACTCCCCAGTCCGCTGCCATCGTCGGCAGCGGCCCCGCGATCATTGCCAATGCCAGAGTTGCCGCGCCCTTATGCAGTTTCATAACCGCCTGTTCCCTCGCTTACGGCGATCGCCGGATGGCGCGCCGATACTTCGTGCCACGAACGCAACTATGAACGAGCACCATCAGACGCGGTGCGGCCGGATGATCCTGATCGCCGCCCATCAGCGAGCGGCACGCAAAACGCGATCAGGAACGCTGACGCGACGTCACTACGCGATGCTCAGCATCGCTCGGCACGCATACTTTCTCGGGAACGCGGAACGGGGGTAACTGACGGCACTCGGAGCGGCGCCGGAAGCGGCGAGCGCGCCCTTTGTCGACATGTCCGTCACGTCATCGCGAGTGCTCGCCACGCAAGCGGCGAGCAAGACGCGATGCGCCCACGGCTCAACTATCGTTGACAACGTTTAAAGGAGACTTAATCGGTGCGCCGTTTCGGGAACGCGAGCCGCCAGCTATTCACTAATGAAATGCTAACGTGCCTGCGGCTCATGCGGCGGCGGCTGATGCTACGGCGTCGACAATCTCGCCGACGACGCTGGAAACGACGCTTTCATCGTCGCCTTCCGCCATGACGCGAATCACCGGTTCGGTGCCCGATGGGCGGATCACCAGCCGACCATTCTCGCCAAGTCGCGCGCGCGCACCTTCGATCACTTTGACGACGCGCTTGTCCTCGAGCGGCTTGCCTTTGGCATAGCGCACGTTTTTGAGTATTTGCGGCAATGGCTCGAAGCGGTTGCATACTTCCGAGACCGTCTTGCCGGTGGCAACGACGCAAGCCAGCACCTGCAGCGCCGAGACGAGCCCGTCGCCCGTGGTCGTGAAGTCGGAAAGGACGATATGGCCCGACTGCTCCCCACCCACGTTGAACCCGTGTTTGCGCATGTGCTCGGTGACGTAGCGGTCGCCGACCGGCGTGCGGGCTAATGTCAGCCCGATGGAGCTCAGATACCGTTCGAGCGCCAGATTGCTCATGACGGTCGCCACGATGCCTCCGGCAGCCAGTCGACTCGACTGATTCCAGCTGTCCGCGATCACCGCCATCAACTGGTCACCGTCGACGATGTTGCCCTTTTCGTTGACGATCACGACGCGGTCGGCATCGCCGTCTAGCGCGATGCCGATGTCGGCGCGAACTTCGCGGACCTTGTCTATCAGTGCCTGAGGGTCGGTCGAGCCGCAATTCAGGTTGATATTGTGGCCGTTTGGCTCAACGCCGATCTTGATAACTTCGGCACCGAGCTCCCAAAGAGCTTCAGGCGCGACCTTGTACGCTGCGCCGTTCGCGCAATCGATTACGATTCGCAGACCGTCCAGGCGCAAGTGCTTGGGCAGTGTTCGCTTGGCGAACTCGATATAGCGTTCCTGCGCGCTCTCGACCCGTGTGGCGCGCCCGATTTTGTCAGCCTCGGCCAGCAGCGATCTGCTATCGGCCTCGATAAGCTGTTCGATCTGGCTCTCCATCTCGTCGGAAAGCTTGTAGCCATCGGGGTCGAACAGCTTGATGCCGTTGTCCTGGGACGGATTGTGCGAGGCCGAAAGCATGACGCCGAGGTCCGCTCGTAGTGAGCGCGTCAGCATGGCGACCGCCGGGGTTGGCATCGGGCCAAGCAAGAAGACATCCATGCCAACCGAGGTGAAGCCGGACATCAGCGCGGCTTCCAGCATGTAGCCGGAAAGGCGCGTGTCCTTGCCGATCACGACGCGATGGCGGTGCGCACCCGACTTGAACACCTTGCCTGCCGCCATCCCAACCTTCAGGGCGACCTCGGACGTCATGGGATGGGTGTTGGCCAAGCCCCGGATGCCGTCCGTACCGAAAAAGCGCCGAGACATGGTGTCCCTCCAACTTCGTGCCGTGTGCTGCGTGCCGCCGCTCTTTCCTTAGTGAGCCGCCGACTGTTGCGCCACAGATGGCAACAACTTTGGCCAATTTACCCCAGCCAAGGTTGAGCTTGGGCAAATTTCACAGCACTTTCCTCGACGGGTTGCATCGCCACGTCCAATTCCGGCGATGGATGACGACACGGAATCGGCCCATAGGTCGGCCAGAAACAGTGGCCGCCTGATCCGAGCGGGCGGGTTCCGGCGGCGTTTTTTGTGGCATGTTCAAAGGGTAAGGTGGCATGGCTTTCTTTCTCGCAATCGCCAATCGCAAGGGTGGCGTCGGCAAATCGACCGTCGCCGTCATGCTCGCGCACGCGCTCAGCGTTCACGGCGGCAAGCGGGTGCTGGTGATCGATCTCGACTCCCAATGCAATGCCTCCCTGATCCTGATGGGCGGCCAGGGGTGGAACGAGGCGCGCAAATCGGGCCGATCCATCGCCGACTACTTTTATGACCTGTTCGACGGCATCCCGGCGAATGCCCGCGATTACGTGGCAAAAAACGTCGGCGACGTCTCGGCGGCAAACGGCAAGCCGGCGCCCGTCGCGCTTGTTCCCGGTTCGCTGCTGCTCGAGGACATCCAGGGCGAGTTGTATCTGAAGCAGGCCAACCAGAGTAATATCGCCGATGTGGTCGCCAACCGCGTGCGCGGCCGTATGGAGAGCTTGATCCGCCGCTTCGAGGGCGACTTCGATATCGTCATTCTCGATTGCGCGCCCGGGCTTTCGTTCGCGGCGCTGGCGGCCCTCAAGACGGCCGACAAGGTGATTGTGCCATTCCGCCCGGACTACGTTTCGCAACTCGCCGTGGACCGCGTGGCGCTCCTGATCGAGGACACGCGCAATCTCGACGACCTCGCGGCCATCCCAATGAGCGAACGGCGCTATGCGTGCATTGCGAACTATGTCAGGAACGACGATCGCGACTACCTGATGATCGAGGAAATCAGCCTCGTGCATCCCGTGCTTGAGACATTCCTGCCCCAGCGCAACGGCATCGCCGATGCCTTCGACTATGTCGGTGCGCCGCGATCGATCGACGCCAAATACGGCGATGCCGCCGGTGACGTGAAGGAACTGCACGACGAGGTGGCGCGAATGATCGCCGCCACGCGCAAGGAAAAGGTCGGCGCCTAGATAAACGGGCGCCGAGTGCGAACAGCGACATGAGCAAAGGCACGCAGCTCTGGCCCGGACCGAAAATGCGAGATTTCTTTCGCGCTCACATTGAGCGCGAAACGGACCTCGATGAAGCGTCGGTCGAGCGGCTGACGGAGGCTTTTGAAAAATCCGTCAATCGGATGCTCGTGTGGGAAACGCCGGAACGGCGCGAACCGGAAGCATCAAACTACCGGCCGGCGGAACGCAACGAACCTGAAGCCAGTCCCGTCATTGCGACGCCGCCATTCAACCCATACGCGTTCAGTGCCATGGTCGTTCTAGCAAAAACGGGACGCGACGGCTTGATGAAGCGGCTTAGCGCAATCGAAAGCGCCGAAAATCTGAGATTGCTGGCGGATGCACAGCATTTGGCCATCGGTGATGCGCCAACGAGCATCGAGGCTTTACGCGCCGCCATCGTCGCGGCCGCCGAACAGCGACTTGCGGATCGCAAGGCCGCAGCGAGTTGACGTGGCCGCCGTACCGCCGCACGGTGTGCGACGCGAACGGAGATCATGATGACGATTGCCAGCGACGACGCGAAGCAGCCGACCCTGCATCGATCGATCGGCCCAGCTCAACTCGCGCTCTACGCACTCGGAAGTATGCTTGGGTCCGGCATCTACGGACTCATCGGCCAAGCTGCTGGCCAGGCCGGCTCGGCGGTATGGCTATCGTTCCTGGTCGCGCTCGTTGCGGCGCTGATGACGGCATTGAGCTACGCGGCGCTCGGCTCTCGCCACCCACGCGCGGGCGGGGCGGCGTATGTGACGCAGAAGGCCTACGGCGTCACAATTCTAAGCTTCACGGTTGGCCTGTGCCTCGTATGCTCGGGGCTTACGTCGGTGGCGACACAATCCAAGATTTTCGCAACAAATCTTGCAAGTTTGATGGGCGTTGAGTCGCTTCCGGTGTCTCTGCTCGCTTTCGGATTTCTGCTCATCATAACGGGCATCGTGCTACGCGGCATTCGCGAAAGTATGTGGGTCAATGTGCTGTGCACGCTGATCGAGGCGTTCGGCCTGATCCTGGTCATTGTGGTTGGCTTCTCGTATTGGGGCAGCGTCGACTATTTCGACATTCCGCCGGAACGCGAGGCGAGCGGCATCGGGATCGTCGTAATCCAAGCCGCGGTGCTCACGTTCTTCGCATTTATCGGCTTTGAGGACGCCATCAACGTCGCGGAGGAATGCAAGGAGCCGCAGACGACAATTCCAATCGGCCTCATTTTCGCGACGCTTGCGGCCGCGGTGCTCTATGTGTCGGTTGCCATTACGGCCGTGTCCGTGGTGCCGTGGCAGGAACTTGCCCATGCGCCAAGTCCGCTTACCGCCGTAATGGAGCGCGCTGCCCCGGCTTTCCCGGCAATCATCATGACCTTCATCACCATGTTCGCCGTCGCCAATACTGCGCTCGTCAATTACATCACCGCGTCGCGCCTCGTATACGGCATGTCGAACCAGGGCCTGCTACCGCGTGCTTTTGGCGCCGTGCACCAAGAGCGGCGGACACCGCATATCGCCGTACTTGCGCTCGCAGTCGTGCTTCTGCCTTTGCTAATGGCCGGAACAATCGCTGATCTCGCCTCCGCGACGGTCCTGCTGCTGCTCTTTGTTTTTATTGTCGTCAACGGCGCTCTCATTATTCTGAAGCGCCGCGAAGGGGAGGTCGAAGGCGTTTTTGACGTTCCCTACTTCGTACCGGTGACTGGGGCAGTCGTGTGTCTGCTCCTCGTCGTAACGCGGCTGACAAGCGGAACGTGGCGGGCGCCGATCATTGCCGGTGTCCTGGTCTTGGGAATACTGGCCCTCTACCGTTACCTGAAGCCCCAGATTGCGACGGAAGACTGATCAGCAGAGCGCATAACGGGCTCGCGCGTACCGCCGGGATCGTGTTAGCTGTCGAAGCGCGATGAGACGCGAGGGGCAACGATGTTTCCTGTTGGCGACGACGACAGCGCGGTCCGTTCGACACCGGTCATCACGTATCTCCTGGTCGCCATAAACGTCGCCGTGTTCCTTCTCGAACTCTCGAACGGCGACGAGTTCATCAGGCAATGGGCGTTTATTCCGGCTCGCTTCAGCCAAAATCCGATGGGCGATTTTCCGACCCTGTTCAGTGCCATGTTCATGCACGGCGGGTGGATGCATCTGTTCGGCAACATGCTGTACCTCTGGATCTTCGGGAACAACGTTGAAGACCGCTTTGGCTCGCTGAAATTCCTGATCTTCTACCTGGTAT
>CADECN010000188.1 GCA_902825785.1 uncultured Hyphomicrobium sp.
CACCACATCAATGGAATACCGGTGTTCCTCTATCATCTTCGAGAGCCCGCGGATCTGGCCCTCGATGCGGCTGAGGCGCTTGAGCGTCAAGATTTTGGAATCGTCCTTCATGCTTGACATATACCCTTAGGGGGTATAGGCGTCAAACGAATACCCCCAGGGGGTAAATAAGGATTGCGATCATGCCCGAAACGGAAAACCGCACTGAGAGGCAAGGCTCGTGCTGCCCCAATCACGCGCACAGCCCCGCTCCGGCTGGTTCCACCCACAAGGTCAAAGACACTGTATGCGGGATGGACGTCGATCCACACACCGCACGTCATCGACACGGCCATGGCGGCAAGCCCTATTATTTTTGCTCGGCCAAGTGTCGCGAAAAGTTCATCGCAGATCCCGCGCGTTACTTGAAACCCGAAACCAAATCGGCCGCGCCGGTTCCTGACGGAACGATCTACACCTGCCCGATGCATCCTGAGATCCGGCAGGTTGGTCCCGGCTTCTGCCCCATCTGCGGCATGGCGCTGGAACCGGAGGTCGCCTCGGCCGGTCACGAGCACAACCCCGAACTCGACGACATGACGCGGCGCTTTTGGATCGGGCTGGCGCTCGCGCTCCCCGTTTTCATGCTCGAAATGGGCGGACACCTGACGAACGTGCACCACTGGCTCGGGCAACAAACATCGAATTGGGTACAGTTCGTGCTCGCGACGCCGGTTGTGCTGTGGGCCGGCTGGCCGTTCTTCGAGCGCGCCTGGGCCTCGCTCAAATCCATGAACCTCAACATGTTCACGCTGATCGCGATGGGCACGGGTGTCGCCTGGGCCTACAGCGTGGCCGGAACCTTTTGGCCGAATATTTTTCCGGCGACAATGCGCACCGCCGACGGCGCCGTGCCGGTCTACTTCGAGGCAGCCGCCGTCATCACGGTGCTGGTATTGCTCGGCCAGGTGCTCGAACTCAGGGCCCGCGAACAGACCAGCGGCGCGATAAAAGCTCTCCTGGATTTGTCGCCCAAGACGGCCCGCCGCGTCAGGGCGGACGGCACGGACGAGGACGTCGGCCTCGATCAAGTCGTCGCCGGCGACACACTTCGCGTGCGGCCGGGAGAACGGGTTCCCGTCGACGGCCAAATCCTAGACGGCCGTGGCACGATCGACGAGTCCATGGTGACGGGCGAGTCGATGCCCACTACCAGAACGCAGGGCGAGAAAGTCATCGGCGGCACGATGCTGCAGTCGGGAAGCATGGTCATCCGCGCCGACAGGGTCGGACGCGATACCATGCTCGCGCAGATCGTGCAGATGGTTGCGCAGGCACAGCGGAGTCGGGCCCCCATTCAACGGCTCGCCGATCGGGTATCGGCCTGGTTTGTCCCCGCGGTCATCGCCGTGGCTTTGCTCGCATTTGCCGCTTGGTCGATCTGGGGTCCGGAACCGCGCTTGACCTATGGCCTGATCGCCGCCGTCTCGGTCCTCATCATCGCCTGCCCGTGCGCACTCGGCCTGGCGACGCCGATGTCGATCATGGTGGGCGTGGGTCGCGGCGCGGAATCGGGCGTGCTCATCAAAAACGCCGAGGCACTGGAACGCATGGAGAAGGTCGACACCCTCGTCGTCGACAAGACCGGCACACTTACCCAGGGCAAACCATCGGTCGTCGCGATCAAGGCCGCAGATGGCTTCGACGAGACGGACGTGCTGCGTCTTGCTGCCAGCCTCGAACGCTTAAGCGAGCACCCGCTAGCGGCGGCAATCGTCCGTGCCGCCCAAGACAAGCAACTGCAATTGAGCCAACCCGAAACGTTCGACTCCCCCGCCGGCAAGGGCGTATTGGGTAAGGTCGACGGTCGCACGCTCGTGATCGGCAATCAGATCATCATGTCGGAAGCCGGCGTCGATACGTCGGCACTGTCAAAAACGGCCGATGACATGCGCAAGAAAGGCGCGACCGCCATCTTCATCGCCATCGATGGCAAGGCCGGCGGCATGTTCGCGATCGCCGACCCGATCAAGGCGACGACCAAGAGCGCCATTGCCGCGCTGCGAGACGACGGCATCCGGGTCGTCATGCTGACCGGCGACAACCTCACAACGGCCAAGGCCGTGGCGGAGCAGCTTGGTATCGCCGAGATCGAGGCCGAGGTGCTGCCGGAAGACAAGAGCCGTATCGTGGAAAAGCTGCGCGCCGAAGGCCGCGTGGTTGCGATGGCGGGTGACGGCGTCAACGATGCGCCCGCCCTCGCCGCCGCCGATGTCGGAATCGCGATGGGAACAGGCACCGACGTTGCGATGGAGAGCGCTGGTGTCACCCTGCTTAAGGGCGATCTAACCGGGATCGTGAAGGCGCGTCAGCTCTCGGCTGCAACGATGGCGAACATCCGCCAAAACCTTTTCTTTGCATTCGTCTACAACGCCGCTGGCGTTCCAGTCGCAGCCGGCGTGCTCTATCCGCTCTTCGGCATCCTGCTGTCTCCCATCATCGCCGCCGGCGCCATGGCGCTGTCGTCAGTGAGCGTGATCGCAAATGCGTTGCGGCTGAAGCGGCTGCAGCTTTAGCCGTCGCCTATTGTTGCGAGGGTCGCGGCACAGTTCTTTATTGCTAGGCGGTCCGGAGAACATCCCGCACCACAGCAATTCATACGTCTCGACGGTCAGCCTTTCCGTCTCGAACACCATGCGCAGCGAAGTCAGAACATTGCGCTCATCCAAAACGATCGCCAGGTTCGCCATTGCGACGATGGTAACGTGCAATGGTTCAGGAATGTGGCCGCTGTACGCAATGTCCACTCCCTGCGGCCAGATTGCGCGACGACGCGCGACCTGAGCACCAGCGGGACGCAAACGCGTTCAAGACTGAACGTTACGACGGTACTCTCCAGGCGTCATCTTGAATTCGCGCCGGAACAATCGCGTCATGTGGCTCTGATCGGAAAACCCGCAACTTACCGCCACGCACTTCAGCGCCCTGTCTCCCGACGCGATCATTTCTCTCGCGCGCTCAAGCCTGCGATGCATGAGGTAGACATAAGGTGGGCAACCGAACGTCTCGTTGAATTGCCGGATCAAGTGAAAAACACTGATATTGGCCACTTGCGCGATGTCGGCCAGACTGAGATTGCGATCTAGGTTCTTCTCCATGAATTCGCGCACGCGCCGCGCCTGCGTTGGCGACAGCCCGCTCTTGGCCTGCGGCGCCTGTCTCAGTTCTCCCGCGTAGTTGCGCAGCAGATGAACACAAATCTGGTTGGTGATCGCCTCGACATAGAGCGAGCCGCCCAGCCCGCCGCACCGTAATTCTTGAATGAGTTCCGACATCGCACCGATGAGCACATCGTCGTCGGCACGCAACACGTCGCGTAGCTCAACCCATTTGATGTCGCGCTCGTATATATCGCTCGCTATCTCGGCCAACCGGCATGGCGAGATATAGAGGTGCTGCACCTCGATCGGCACGGTCCAACGCCAGTGCGAGTCGGTCGAATGGGTGAGCAGCGAGACCGAGCCCGGTCCGACCTCCGCTTGCCGCCACGGCCCGGAAGACTTGCGGTTCATCGGCGTCAGGCCGGCTCGGTAGACAACGATCATGTAGTCCCGCATCGGCGGGATCGGCACATCGAGAGAATTGTAGTGATAGCCGCGAATTCGCACGTCCTTCCATCTTTGGGACGCGCTGTCGACGGTGAGATCGCCCGGCACCCAAATCGGCAGCTCTTCGGGCGTGATGAGTGCCATCCCGTTTCTCCTTCGCCAGTTGGACGCTTGCTCTCCTTCGGCGCGGCTGGAATGGTCGCGCCACGACCGGAGGCTTTGCTTTTTGATTTTCCTGTTTCGGCCGGCGTCCGGCGAAACACCGGAATCGGGAAAATGATAACGGCGCACGCGCCGGTGGAATTGAACCGCCATGCCGGGTTTTTTATTACGATCTTGCCGTGACGTGCGCGTACCTCTCGAAGGCTTATCCTGAAAAGCCAACAGCAGGATGCGCGGAGGCCGCCAACAACCGCGTCTTCGTGCTTGATCGAGCCGCGTGAAACACCTGCACGCATTTGCTATCATCAAACCGGCAAGACGGCCGCCTTCAGCACCCGGGAAAACTGGGACCCCCAAATCATCTTCGACACCATTTCCGAAGGCCGCACCAACGGCTCGAACGTCATGCCGTCGTGGAAGGGCTCGATACCCGACGACGAAATCTGGAAAATGGTGTCCTACATCAAATCTCTCGCAGCTGTGAACGCCAAGCAGCGGTCGAGCCGCTATCACGTTCCGACAAGGACGCGGCGTACGCGCTCGCGAGCACGATTGCGCACCAAGGCTATGGTCTCAGGCTCGGGTTTTGGGCATGGTGCTACCTTGGGTCCGGGTAGCTGGAGCGCTGAGGCCATGACTTCTGTTGGCAAGGCCGACAACATCGTCGTCACAGACGCGGCGAGACGGACCTTGGGACGATTGCGCGACCGCTATGGCGACATCATTCTGCATGTGACTGGCGGTTTCACAAAGACGCCCATCTGTCTGAGCGCGGGCGAGATCCGACTTGGGTCGCTTGATGTCTTCCTGGGCAAAGCGGACGGCGTGCCCGTCTACGAAATGCAGATCACGCCTGACGGCTTCAGCTCGAACGGCGATGACGAATACGTTCTTGACGTCGTCGCCGGTGTTCCGATCGGATTCTCGCTCGATCCGGGCGACGGCATGAATTTTACAATCGCACGTCAAGCCAAGCGCCCAGAGCGCGCCGCCTAGCGTCCGCGCCGCAGCTTCGAAACGTGCTTGCGGAACGCCTCCAGCGTCGCATCACTGACGTGATGTTCGATGCCTTCAGCATCCTCGTCCGCCGTCTCGGCATCGACGCCAAGCGCAAGGAGAAACTCCCTGACCACCCGATGGCGCTCGCTTGCGGCAGCTGCGAGTTCGCGCCCCTTGTCGGTGAGGAAAATCGCGCGATATGGCGCACTGTTCACATAGCCATCGCGCTGGAGCCGCTGGATCGCATTGTTCACTGTCGGCTTCGTGACCCCGAGGCACTCAGCAAGATCGACGACGCGCGCCTCTCCCTTCTCCTCGATGAGATCGGCAATCAGCTCCACATAGTCTTCCGCGACCTCCGTCTGATGCGCATCGCGGACACGCCGAAACCGGTTGGCCTGGCGGCTGGCGTCCTCCTCGCGATCTTCTGCAGTCATTATGGGCTCTCCGGTCTCGGGCCCTGACCTTCTAGCCTAATTCGCCGTTGACAACAATGTTAGCCTTCACTAACTTTATTCGCGGAGACTAACCAATCGAGCGATCGAAGGCCAAATGGCGCCAGGAAAATCGGGGCGAAAAATCGGATGCGGCATTGTCACACTGGCAGTGCTGGCCGGCGCGGCGCGCGCCGACGATAAAGCGAGCTTCACGCTCGCCAAGCCAACGCCCGATCATCTCCTGCGAGACATGACCACCGATCGACCCGACACGACGGAAAGTCCGTTCACGGTCGACGCAGGCCGTGTGCAGATTGAAACAAGCTTGTTCGGCTATGCGCGCTCAAGGGCTGACGCAACCGCCCGCGTCGTCGATACATACGAGTTCGGCACGACAAATATCCGCGTTGGTCTGGCCAGCAACGCAGAGGTCAACGTCGTATGGCAGCCCTACGGGATCGTCCGTGGACACCATTATGATCCGCTCCTACGCGTTCGCGAGAGCGGGATTGGCAGCATGGATATCCGCGCCAAAGTCAATCTTTGGGGCAACGACGGATTTGACAAGCCCGGCGATACCGCGCTCGCAATTCTGCCCTATGTCACCTTGCCGACGGACCGCCGCAACGGCATCAGCGCCGAGCACGTTGATGCGGGCGTGATCGTACCGTTCGCGATCCATCTGACCGATAGGCTGGGCCTGGGCCTCAACGCGGGCGCGACATTCGCGAAAGATGAAGATCGCGGCGGCTACGACACCGCTTACATCGCAACGGCCTCGCTCGCGTATGAATGGAATGACCGCTTGGGCACCTACTATGAGATTGCGATCGAATTCGCCGGCGACGACGGAGATATCGTCGTGCTTGGGACCGGATTGACCTATGCGCTCAACGACAACCTTCAGCTCGATGCCGGCATAAACTTCGGCGTCACACCCGCGTCCGACCGCATCAATCCTTTTGTGGGAATAGCGAGTCGCTTCTAGCGCGCGCCAAAAGATCTCAAAGACATTTTAGTTTGCAGGAGAAGCATGAGGATTGCAGTCAATCAGAGCGTGTCGTCGTGGAGGGTTGTGGCAGGTTTCGTTGCCGCGACGGTGGCTATTGCGATTGCAGCCCTTTCTTCACTCACGACGATCTCTTACGCGCAAACCAAAAAGCCGTTCCGCGTCGTGACGACGTTCACGGTCATCCAGGACATCGCCCAGAACGTCGCCGGCACGTCCGCGATCGTTGAATCGATCACGAAACCCGGCGCCGAGATCCACGACTATCAGCCGACGCCGCTCGACATCGTGAAGGCGCAATCGGCCGATCTCGTGCTGTGGAACGGCATGAACCTGGAACGCTGGTTCGAGAAATTCTTTGAAAACGT
>CADECN010000189.1 GCA_902825785.1 uncultured Hyphomicrobium sp.
CGACCGCCGCCTTGACCTGATCGCGCCCACCCGACGTCAGCGATGCCTCGGAGAAGAAAACGTCATGCCGAATATTGAGCGCCGCAAGGTCGTCGCGGATCATGTCCATCATCTTGCCGATGGTGAACGTTCGCACGATTGGTAGCCATTCGGCCTCCGGCAGATTGTGCAACTTCTTGCCGTACTCGGCCGCCAGCGCCACGCCGACCGGCTTCAGGTACTCGCCGGGATAGAGGCCCTCGGGAATCGGGCCGATATCTTCTCCCAAGGCCTCCCGGTAGCGAAGGAAGGCAGAGCGCGCGAGCACGTTCACCTGTCCGCCCGCATCATTGATGTAGTATTCGCGCGTCACGTCATAGCCCGCAAACGCCAGAAGATTCGCGAGCGCATCTCCGAACACCGCGCCGCGGCAATGGCCGACGTGCATCGGACCCGTCGGATTGGCCGACACGTATTCGACGTTGATGCGTTCACCCCTGCCGACGGGCAGCGCACCGAATTTCTCTCCTGACGTGAGGATCCGGCGAACAAGGTTCTGCCAGATGTCGTGCTTGAACGTGATGTTGAGGAAGCCCGGCCCCGCCACATCGATCTTCTCGATGTCGTCGGCTTCCGCGAGCTTCTCCTTTAATGCCTCCGCAATGTCGCGCGGCTTCATCTTAGCGGCCTTGGCGAGCACGAGCGCAGCGTTGACGGCAACGTCGCCGTGCGAAGGGTCGCGCGGCGCTTCAGCCTCGATTGCCGGAACGGCAAGATCGGCAGGAAGGCGGCCCTCTTTTTTGAGCGCTTCAAGCGCCGCGCCAACGCGCGTTTCGACGTCAGAGAAGATGTTCATGAAAGCCCCGGAGGAACGGTGAGCGGACACAGGCTCGGGGGCCTAGCGCGCTCGCGCGAAGGAGGAACCGCTTAGCGCAAATCCGGGGTCGCCGCAAACTGCCGCCGGTGCTCGGCAATCGCGTAACGGTCGGTTTGACCGGCCAGGTAGTCGCAGGCGATCCGCGCCCTTTGCCGCGGTTCACGGCCCGCTGCGAACGCTCGCCAACCATCAGGCAAGGCAGCCCCATCAGCCGCGTCGTAACGCTCAAACAGGTCCCGCACGATTGTCTCCGCACCCTGCATCACGCGCAGCACGCGCGGGTGGTGATACACGGTGGCGAACAGGTGTGCTTTAAGCGACGTCATATCCTCGCTCATCGCTTGGGAAAACGCCACCACCGCATCGTCGGCATTGCGGATGTCGTCCGGAGAACCGGGATTGAGCGCAGCGACGCGTGTCCCGCTCTCACGCACGACATCGGCCACCATCACGGTAATCATCCGCCGCGTCACTTCGTAGATCGCGCGTTGTGGCTCAGCACTTCGTCCGTGATCCATGACACTACGCGCGATCGGGCCAGCCAAGGGGGCGTCCGCTACGCCTTCCATGGACAGCAGACCGGCACGCAGCCCGTCGTCCACGTCGTGAGAAAGGTAGGCGATGTCGTCGGCCAGGCTCGCAGCCTGCGCTTCAGCGCTCGCCCAGCGCGTAAGCTCGAGTGGTCTCCAGAGCTCGATATTCCGCACGACCTTCGCCACAGGATCATCCGCGTTGCCAACCGGACCGTTGTGCTTGGCGAGGCCCTCCAACGTTTCCCACGTCAGGTTCAAACCGTCGAAGTCGAGGTATTTGCGTTCCAGCCGCGTTACGGCGCGCAACGACTGGGCGTTGTGGTCGAACCCGCCAAAGGAACCCATGGCGGCATCGAGCGCGCGCTCGCCTGCGTGTCCGAATGGCGGATGCCCAAGATCGTGTGCAAGAGCAAGCGCCTCGGCCAGATCTTCGTCGAGCCCCAACTGCCGCGCGATTGTGCGCGCGATCTGCGCCACTTCCAGCGAATGCGTGAGCCTGGTTCGGTAATGGTCGCCCTCGTGCGGCAGGAAAACTTGCGTCTTGTAGGTGAGGCGCCGAAAAGCCGTCGAATGAAGGATACGGTCGCGATCGCGCTGGAACGGCGAGCGTGTCGGGCAAGCCGGCTCCTCGAAATGGCGCCCGCGCGACGGTACGGCCGACGCGGCATATGGTGCGGGCCGCCTTATGCCCGGCGGTGCCCCCTCATCCGGGCCCGTAACACCTGCAATTTCGAGTTGGATCGCCATCCTGGCCGCCGTCGGGGCATTTGACACGCCGCCCCGGTTTCCTATCTCTATCGGGAGTTGAAGGCCAGCCGGCCCGATGCGCTGCCGCAAGGAAAGCCCGACCATGACCGTCACCGTGACAGAACGCGCCGCCAACCGGATTGCCGAGATCGTAAAGGACGATCCCGCCAATCCGCACCTGCGCGTGTCCGTGGAGGGCGGCGGCTGTTCTGGCTTCCAATATAGGTTTGACCTGGTACCGCAACGCGACGCGGACGACTTGGTCCTGGAGAAGAATGGCGCGAGCGTGCTGATCGACCCGGTGTCGCTCCAATACATGGAAGACGCCGAAATCGACTTCGTGGACGACTTGATCGGCGCGGCCTTCAAGATCAAGAACCCGGCGGCGACCGCCTCCTGTGGTTGCGGCACGAGTTTCTCGATCTAGCCGCGTCCGTTCCGGCACGTCCTGAATTGCTTTGCGGCCGCGAGGATGGCACACCTCGCACCCCATGATCATCACCACCTGGAACATCAATGGCGTCCGCGCGCGGCTTGAGGCGGCCCTGACCTATGTGCGCGCCCATGCGCCCGACGTTCTTTGCCTGCAGGAAATCAAAACGGTCGATGAAGGCTTTCCGTCGTCCGCCTTCGAGGACTTGGGTTACAACGTCGCGACACACGGCCAGAAAGGCTTTAACGGCGTCGCCATTCTTTCGAAGCATCGCCTGGAGGACGTAACCCGCGGGCTTCCCGGCGACGATAGCGATGCGCACGCACGCTGGATCGAGGCCCTGGTTCCCTTGGGAAGCCGCATGATCCGCGTCGTCTCACTGTACCTGCCGAACGGCAACCCCATCGGTACCGACAAGTTTAGCTACAAGCTCGGCTGGATGGCGCGGCTGATCGCGAGATCCCGCATACTACTGGAAGAGGAAACGCCGCTCGTGCTCGCCGGCGACTACAACGTCATTCCCGAGCCTGAGGATGCTAAGCGGCCACAAGCCTGGGTCAATGACGCGCTGTTCCAACCTGAGACGCGACGCGCCTTTCGCACGCTGCTCCACCTAGGGCTCACGGATGCGGTGCGCGCGTGCCACCCGGACCGGGGTATCTACACGTTCTGGGATTATCAGGCCGGCGCCTTCCAGAAGGACGACGGCATCCGCATCGACCACATCCTGCTGTCGAGCAACGCCGCCGACTTGCTGAAGTCGAGCGGCGTCGATCGCGCCGTTCGCGCGGCCGAAAAACCATCCGACCACGTGCCCGTTTGGGTCGAGCTCGCCGACTAGGCCCCGTCAGACATTATGGGCCGGACGCCGGCGCATAGCCCGGCACCGTCATCGCTGGCGCAAGCGGAGGTGAACTGCTGCTTGCCGGCACGCCAAGGTTGGGTGTCCGGATCGCGGGCGAAATCGGTGGCGTCAGCGGTGCGACCGGTGGCCCGGACACGAGCGCGCTCGCCTCGATAGGACGCACGAGCTCACCGTTCGCGCACGTGCGCACAGGATCGACCGCCAGATCGTCAAGTCCGCTCTTGTCGATGGAGCGGCGTTCCGGCTGCCGTCCATACCGGTTGCGCCAATCCGCAACCCGGCCCGTTGCCTGCTGACGAACGCCTTCGCCGGCATTGCAGAAGATGTTCTGATAAATGTCCTCGATCCAGACACGCTCGCTCGCCGGCGCATTGGCAACCGCGACGTCAATCAGATTCAGCGCCGTCGCCGGATCCTTGTCGACGAACTTTCCGCGCCACATCAGGTCGGCAAGAAACGCCTGCGCGCCAGGATGCCCGTTACGCGAAAGTCGGGACAGCCAGTGGCGACCACTTTCCACCTTGCTCTGTGGATCGTCGTTGCCGCCCAATGTCATGTCGGGGCCTTCGCCGCGCAGCATGACCTTGGCGAGTTCGAACTGCGCGTCTTCGTCATTGAAGAACAGCGCGGCGCGATGAAGCCAGCGATCCGCTGCCGCGACATCGGTCCTGACATTTGCATCCGGCACATTGCCGCGCAGATACATGGAAACCGCCGTCAGAGACTTCGCCGCAATCGGCGCCAGCTCTTCATCGTCCGCGTCCACGTCCTGCAATTCATCGGCAAGCGACTTATAAAACGCATACGCCTTGCTGTGATCGGTATACGCGCCTTCGTTATCGCCGTAGATGCGCGCCATGTAATAGCGCGCCACGACCGGCTTTTGCTTTTCGAGTTCTTCGAGCGCCGGCAAGGCAAGCTCGTAGAAACCGCCGTTGAACGCCGAGATGCCTTGTCTCATGGCATCGGCGGTAGAGCGGAATTTGACGTCGCCGGCGACCACGGGGGCCGTCACGGCAATACCTGCAAGCAGGCCTGCAGCCGCAATTCTAGATATCCGCATAGCAGTGAACTTCCGCCTTTCCTCCCTCATGAGTGACAGCGCCGTAACGCGCCGGCCCCACTTGGTCCGCGAATTTTCTCAACGCCCCCGAACGATACATACTGGCCGGCGCCTTCCACTCTTTGCGCCGTCTTTCCAACTCGTCACTGCTCACTTCCAGATCGATCGTGCCCGCCTCGGCATCGAGCGAAATGATGTCACCGTCCTTGATCAGCCCGATCGGTCCGCCGACCGCAGCTTCAGGACCGACATGGCCGACGCAAAATCCGCGCGTCGCACCCGAGAACCGTCCATCGGTGATGAGCGCAACTTTGTCGCCCGCGCCCTGACCGTAGAGCGCGGCCGTCGTCGCCAGCATCTCGCGCATACCGGGGCCGCCTTTCGGCCCTTCGTATCGGATGACGAGAACTTCGCCGTCCTTGTAGGTGCGCGCTTCGACGGCGGCGAACGCGTCTTCCTCGCGATCGAAGCAACGTGCCGGTCCACGGAACTTGAGGTTCTTAAGGCCCGCCACTTTCACGATCGCGCCATCCGGAGCGAGCGTGCCCTTAAGTCCGACGACACCACCCGTGGGTGTGATCGGATTGGAAACTGGATACACGACTTTCTGATCCGTGTTGAAGGTCACGCTGGCGAGGTTTTCTGCCATCGTCTTGCCGGTGACTGTCAAACAGTCGCCGTGCAGGATTCCGCCTTCGAGCAGCGCCTTCAGAATTTGCGGCACGCCGCCGATTTCGTGCACGTCGGACGCGACGTACTTTCCGCCGGGTTTGAGGTCGGCGATGTAAGGCGTTTTCTTGAAGATCTCCGCGACATCGAACAGGTCGAAGTCGATGCCGCACTCGTTCGCCATGGCCGGCAGATGCAGTGCGCCGTTGGTCGATCCGCCCGTAGCCGCCACCACGATGGCCGCATTCTCGAACGCCTTGCGGGTGCAGATGTCACGCGGACGAATGCCGAGCGCGATGAGCTTCATCACGGCCTCGCCGGACGCACGCGCGTACTGGTCGCGGCTTTCATACGGCGCAGGCGTTCCCGCCGAGCCGGGCAGCGCCAATCCGATCGCTTCTGAGACGCACGCCATCGTGTTTGCGGTGAACTGCGCGCCGCAAGCGCCCGCGCTCGGACAAGCGACACATTCCAGCTCATGCAACTCGGCGTCGCTCATCCGGCCGACCGAATGCATGCCAACGCCTTCGAAGACGTCCTGTACGGTGACTTCGCGGCCCTTGAACTTGCCGGGGAGGATAGACCCGCCGTACATGAAAACGGACGGCACGTTGAGCCGCAGCATGGCCATCATCGTGCCGGGCAGGCTTTTGTCGCAGCCCGCGATTCCCACGAGCGCGTCATAGCTGTGACCACGCATCGTGAGTTCGATCGAATCGGCGATCACTTCGCGCGAGACGAGCGAAGACTTCATGCCCTGGTGACCCATGGCGATGCCGTCGGTCACCGTAATTGTGCAAAACTCGCGCGGCGTCCCGCCGCCTTCCTTAACACCGACCTTGGCCGCCTGCGCCTGGCGCATCAGCGCGATGTTGCAGGGAGCGGCCTCGTTCCAACAGGAAACGACGCCAACGAACGGGCGATTGATCTGCTCTTCCGTCAGACCCATCGCGTAATAGTAGGAACGGTGCGGCGCTCGCGACGGACCGACCGTCACGTGGCGGCTTGGCAACTTCGATTTATCGAACGTCTTTGCGTCCATTGTTCTTCTCTGAGTCTCTTTCAGCGGCGATTGCTCACGGCGTGCAGCGTGCCTCTGCAAGAGTGCTGGTATGCCGTTGCGATGGTCGTTATGACGCGTGTGAGCGGCGGCCCTTGGCCCAACCCCCCGGCTGGTCAACGTGCGCTCACACAACCGTCGTGCGCGGCATTTGTGGCCCGAAAGTGGCGCGACCGGCACGGACAGTTGCCCTATGGCAACAAATGGTTGCCGACGTCTTTGGGGCCCGAACGTCATAAGCGAAACGGAACTCCGCGAAAGCTGTCGCGATGCGCCAACCGGCCCAAGAAGGTTGGGCAATCGCACCCCATCATCCGAGTGGGGTCTTT
>CADECN010000190.1 GCA_902825785.1 uncultured Hyphomicrobium sp.
CGAAGCCCAGGACATCAAGTTCCAGAGTGCCAGCGGTGCGCTCGAATACTGTCACACCACGAGTTGGGGTGTTTCGACGCGGCTGATAGGCGGCGTGATCATGACACATGGCGACGACGACGGCCTTCGGTTGCCGCCGAAGATCGCGCCACGCCAGGTCGTGATCGTGCCGATGCTGCGCGACAAGCCTGAAGATACCGCGCTCGTCGAATACTGCGCTTTACTCGAGAAGGAGCTCAAAGCGCTGGGCATTAGAATTCTTGTCGATTCAAAGCCGACGAAGTCGGCCGAGAAGCGCTGGAACTGGGTACGGCGTGGCGCGCCTGTCATCGTCGAAATCGGCGCACGCGACGCGAGCGGCGGAAACGTCACCTACATGCGGTGCGACAAGCTGCGCGACGGCGATAAGGTCGTGTCCAGTACTACGACACGGGCCGAGTTTGTCGCCGGTATTTCGGCGCTGCTCGCCGACATCCAGGCGAGCCTCTTCAACGAGGCGAAGGCGCGGCTCGATGGCAACATCGTCAGCAACGTATCGACGTTCGACGAACTCGCCGAGTATTTCGGCGCGGCGGAGGCGGAGGACGAAGGCGGCGCTTTCAAGGGCTGGGTGAAGGCGGCGTGGTCGCGGCCCGAGGGCCCCGCACTTGAGGCCATCGCGGACCGCCTGAAGGCGCTCAAACTCACTATTCGCAATACGCCATTGTCGCAGGAGGCGGTGACGGGCCGCTGCCTTTTCACAGGTGATGCCGCGAAGGAGTACGTTCTGATCGCGCGCGCGTACTAAATAGGGCAAAACGCCATGCATAAGGCCTTGACCGCGCCACAGGGTGTTGCGAAGCGGCGCGCCATCGAGCAATCGCGGATGAGGGCAAGATGACCGGTTCGGGTTTCGGAAGCGCGGCGATGGCGCCGGCGGATGCTGTGCCCTCCGGCGGTTCGGGGCCTTTTTCCGCCTTCGAGTGGATGCTCGCGGGGCGCTATCTCAGAGCGCGGCGCAAGGAAGGCTTCATTTCGGTCATCGCCGGCTTCTCGTTTCTCGGGATCATGCTGGGCGTTGCGACGCTTATCATCGTCATGGCCGTCATGAACGGATTTCGCAAGGATCTGTTCGAGAAGATCATGGGCCTCAACGGCCACATCATCGTGCAGCGCGTGGGCGAGCCCTTTACCGACTATGCCGAGGTCGCGAAAAAGGTTGCTGCGATCCCCGGTGTTGAAAGCGCCATTCCGCTGATCGAGGGCCAGGTGATGGTCTCGTCCAATAGCCAGGCGCTCGGCGGCCTCGTGCGCGGCATCTCGGAACGCGACCTCAAGTCGTTGAACCTCGTGTCGCATAATGTGCGCTTCGGCACGCTCGACGGCTTCGACGGGCAGACGGGCATCGCGCTCGGTTCACGGCTTGCGAATTCACTGCGGGTCGGACTCGGCGATACAATTACGCTCGTGTCGCCACGCGGCGCGGCGACCCCGTTTGGCAATGCGCCCAGATCCAAGCCTTACCAGATCAGCGCGATCTTCGAACTGGGCATGTCGGAATACGACCGCATGATGATCTTCATGCCGCTTGCGGAGGCGCAGAAATATTTCGCCAAGAACGGCGAGGTCGATGTCGTCGAGGTCGTCGTCGACGATCCGGAGAGGGTCGATCACTACGGGCAGGCGATCCGGGCGGCCGAGGGGCCGGTTCTTAACATTTCCGACTGGCGCCAGCGCAATGAAACCTTTTTCAATGTGCTTACGGTCGAGCGCAACGTGATGTTCATCATCCTGTCGCTCATCGTTCTGGTGGCGGCGCTCAACATCATTTCCGGCTTGATGATGCTCGTGAAAGACAAGGGGCGCGACATCGCGATCCTGCGCACGATGGGAGCATCCAAGGGCGCGGTGATGCGCGTGTTTCTCATTACGGGGGCGTCGATCGGCATTGTCGGGACGATTGCCGGGCTCATCCTTGGCGTCGTTTTCTGCTGGAACATCGAGAGCATCAAAAATCTCGTGGCGTGGATCACGGGGGCCACCGTTTTCGATCCCAACGTCTATTATCTGACCAAGCTGCCGGCCGACATCGACGTGCATGAGACGGCCGGCATCGTTCTGATGGCGATGGCGCTGTCGGTGCTTGCCACGCTCTATCCGTCGTGGAAGGCGTCCAAACTCGATCCCGTCGAAGCCTTGCGATACGAGTGAGGCGATGCACCAATTAACGGGAAGCGCGCCAATGCAACCGACCCTCGTGCTCGAAGGTGTATGGCGCTCGTTCAGGCAGGGTCAGCGCGAAATCGAGGTGCTGCGCGGCGCCGACGCCGCGTTGTGGCCAGGGCAAGCGGTGGCACTCGTCGGCCCGTCGGGTGCCGGCAAATCGACGCTGCTCCACATTACGGGCCTGCTTGAATCGCCGACGAGCGGTCGCGTGATCGTCAACGGCCGCGATTGCGCCACCCTGACGGAAGCGCAACGCACACGCATGAGGCGAACCGAGATCGGTTTCATCTACCAGTTTCACCAGCTGCTGCCTGAGTTCTCGGCGCTCGAGAACGTCGTCATTCCGCAGATGATCATGGGGCGCAAACGTCGGGCCGCGGAACGGCGCGCTCTCGAATTGCTCGGCGGCCTTGGGCTTGCTGAGCGTGCCCATCATCGCCCGGCGGAGTTATCGGGTGGCGAACAGCAACGGACCGCGATCTGTCGCGGGCTTGCGAATGCGCCGAAACTGTTGCTGGCGGATGAGCCGACCGGCAACCTCGACCCGCATACGTCGGAAGTCGTGTTTCAGGAACTGATCTATCTCATTCGCAACCAGGGCGTCGCCGCGTTGATCGCGACCCACAACATGGATCTCGCGCGGCGCATGGACCGGGTGCTGCAGATGCACGACGGGCGATTGATCGAAGTCCAGGCACACGCGTTGCGCTAACCGGGACTCGCGCCTGTGGAAATGGTGTGAGAGGTCAAGCATTGCTTGACCTGACGCCTGCCAATCTAAAATTGACAGGTCATGACTCAGCAATTGATTCGGCCTGGGCCGAAGTATGTGCACCTCAAGGTGCACTCGGCCTATTCGCTTCTGGAAGGCGCTCTTCCGATCGGCACTCTCGCCAAGCTGGCGGCCGGTCAGGGCTTCGCGGCGATTGCTCTCACCGACACCAACAATCTGTTTGGTGCGCTCGAGTTCTCGGACAAGCTGTGGAGCGCGGGCGTGCAGCCGATCGTCGGCTGCTCGATCGATGTCGATTTCGGGGACACACGCGAGCAAGGCAACACGACGTTGCGGCCGCCGGGCAGCGCGCCGCGCGCTAAGTCTGCCGGGCGTATCGCGCTATTTGCGATGAATGCCGACGGCTATGCCAATCTGATGCGGCTGTCGAAGTGCATTTTCTTCGAGCCGGAGGACGACGAGCCGGCTCATGCGAAGATTGAGCGTATCGAGGCTTACTCGGCCGGCCTTATTGCGCTCACGGGCGGTCCCGATGGTCCGATCGACAAAGCGCTGAAGGACGGCCAGAAAGATATCGCTCAGGAACGGCTTGTGCGTCTGAGCAAAATATTCGGCGACAGGCTTTATGTAGAGCTGCAGCGGCTGGGTGCACCCAACGAAGCGCATGTCGAGACCCAGATTGTTGCCTTGGCCCATGCGCACCGGTTGCCGGTCGTTGCGACAAACGAATGTTACTTCGCTTCACGCGACGATCACGAGGCGCACGATGCGTTGCTGTGCATCTCGGACGGCCGCTACGTCGTGGAAGACGACCGGCGACGCGCGAGCCCGGAGCAATATTTGAAGAGCGAGGCCGAAATGGCCGCGCTATTCGCCGACATCCCCGAAGCGCTCGAGAATACGGTCGAGATCGCGGTTCGTTGCGCGTATCGCCCGCTTGGGCGCAAGCCGATCCTGCCGCGCTTCGTCGCCGGCGACGACAGCTTAAGCGAGATCGAAAACTTCCGCATGGAGGCGGCCGAACTTAAGCAACAAGCGCGCGCGGGCCTCAAAGTGCGGCTGGCCGCGACGGGGCCCGCGGAGAGCTTTACAGAAGAGGACTATTACAAGCGCCTCGACTACGAAGTCGACGTCATTACGCAGATGAAGTTTCCAGGCTACTTCCTAATCGTTGCCGACTTCATCAAATGGTCGAAGGCGAATGGTGTCGCGGTCGGTCCGGGGCGCGGCTCGGGAGCAGGTTCGCTCGTCGCATACGCGCTCACCATTACCGATCTCGATCCGCTCCGTTTTGGGCTGCTTTTCGAGCGCTTCCTCAATCCGGAACGTATCTCGATGCCGGACTTCGACATCGACTTCTGCCAGGGCAACCGCGACCGCGTGATCGACTACGTCAAGGCCAAGTACGGGCGCGACGCGGTGAGCCAGATCGCGACCTTCGGCACGATGGCGGCGAAGGCCGCGCTGCGCGACGTGGGCCGCGTGCTGGGCATGGGCTACGGCCACGTCGACAGCATCGCCAAGCTGGTGCCGGCGCCGCCCGGCAAGTCGGTGACGCTCAAGCGGCCGGGCGAGCATCCCGACCCGGGCCTGATCTACGCGCGCAAGGAAGCGCCCGAGATCGAGCAGCGCGAGCAGAAGGAAGAAGAGGTCGCCGAGCTGCTGGCGCTGGCCGAGCGTGTGGAAGGCACGGTGCGCAACGTCGGCATGCACGCCGGCGGCGTGCTGATCGCGCCGGGCCGGATCACCGACTTCTGCCCGCTGTACCAGCAGCCGGGCAGCGACGCGGCGGTGAGCCAGTTCGACAAGGACGACGTCGAGGCGATCGGCCTGGTGAAGTTCGACTTCCTGGGCCTGGCGACGCTGACCATCCTGGAGCTGTGCAAGGACCTGATCCGCGCGCGCCACGAGGCGCGTCGCGACTTCGCGTTCGAGCAGCTGGCGCTGGACGATCGCGCGACCTACAAGCTGCTGTCCGAGGGCAAGACGGTCGCGGTGTTCCAGCTCGAAAGCCGCGGCATGCAGGGCATGCTGCGCGACGCGCGGCCCAGCGTCTTCGAGGACATCATCGCGCTGGTGGCGCTGTACCGGCCGGGGCCGATGGACCTGATCCCGAGCTTCTGCGCGCGCAAGCACGGCCGCGAGGAGGTCGAGTACCCGCACCCGCTGATGCGCGAGGTGCTGGAGGAGACCTACGGGATCATGGTCTACCAGGAGCAGGTGATGCAGGTCGCCCAGCTGCTGGGCGGCTACTCGCTCGGCGGCGCCGACCTGCTGCGCCGCGCGATGGGCAAGAAGAAGCCCGAGGAGATGGCCAAGCACCGGGTCATCTTCGCCGAAGGCGCGGACAAGAAGGGCATCGCGGCCGGCCTGGCCAACGAGATCTTCAGCCTGATGGAGAAGTTCGCGGGCTACGGCTTCAACAAGTCGCACGCCGCCGCGTACGCGCTGCTGGCGTATCACACGGCCTGGGCCAAGGTGCACTACCCGGCCGAGTTCACCGCGGCCAACATGAGCGTGTCGATCGACGACACCGACAAGCTCAAGATCTTCCACGACGATGCGGTCGCCAACCTGGGCATCGTGTTCGAGGCGCCGGACGTCAACCGCGGCGGCTACCGCTTCGAGCCGGTCGGCGAGCGCAGCACCGCCCGTCGTGGCAGGGTCGAAGACGATGTTGGCGAGATCGTCGAACTGGAACTCGCCCCACAGCGCCGGGGCCCAGGCGGCGCAGACGACGCAGAGCAGCAGCAGGCCGGTCTGCGCGCGCGGCGTGACGGCCATGGCGGGGACCATCACCGCGCCACCGCTCTCACCGCGACGCCGCCACGGCGATGCGCGCCGCCAGATCGGCATTCGAGCGTATGATCTCGCCATTGCTCGCGAGGCTGCGCCCGGCCGTCGACTGGGCGATGCGCGCGAGCAGGAACGGCGTCACCTGCTTGGTCGCGATGCCGGCCCGCGCCGCCTCGGCGAGCGCCGCCTCCACATGCCGGCTGATCTCGGCGAACGGGATCTCGTGCGCCGCCGGAATCGGATTGGCGATCAGCATGCCGCCGGTATGGCCGAGTTCCTCGCGCACCCGCATGAACGCGGCGATCGCTTCGGGCGTGTCGAGCCGCAGCGGCGCCGGCAGGCCGCTCGCGCGGCTCCAGAAGGCCGGGAAGTCGTCGGTCGCGAAGCCGACCACGGGAACGCCGCGCGTCTCGAGGATCTCCAGCGTCTTGGGCAGGTCGAGGATCGCCTTGGCGCCGGCCGCCACCACCGTCACCGGCGTGCGCGAAAGTTCCTGGAGGTCGGCCGAGACGTCGAAGCTCGACTCCGCGCCGCGATGCGCGCCGCCGATCCCGCCGGTCGCGAAGACTTTGATGCCGGCCATCGCCGCGCAGATCATCGTGGCGGCCACCGTCGTGGCACCGGGCCGCCCGGTCGCCAGCGCGAAGGCGAGATCGGCGCGGCTCAGCTTCATGACGTTCTGCGCGCGGGCGAGGAACTCGAGTTGCCCGCGCGCCAGCCCGATGCAGATGCGCCCCTCGAGCACCGCGATCGTCGCGGGCACCGCGCCGGCCTCCCCCACGATCGCCTCGACCGCGC
>CADECN010000191.1 GCA_902825785.1 uncultured Hyphomicrobium sp.
CAAAAGCTAAAGAAATCTGCATCTCGAACGTCTGATGTTCGAGTGCATCGCCGACGTCCAGTGCTGGCCGAACGGCTGCGGCGTCGACAACGAATGCCTGGCCTGCGGCCTCTATACCCGGCCCTTCCACGAGCACGGCGGCCGGGCCACCTAAATCCGTCCGGTCGCCAGCTCTCCGCACGGCAACAGCTCAAGCCGCCCCTCCGGGCGAGCAAGATTGACACGAAAACTCCGTCGCCATAGCGTCGCTTTGCGGAGCAAGCCGCATCCGGACCCGCGGGAAGGGCAGAGCCCACTTGCAGTGATAAGCTGACAAAATTTTCAACCTTTGTGCAGCCGTGTTGCGGGTCGTCCGGCGAATGAGCACGGAGGTTCCTATGAAGCCGCTCCCAAGCCGGCCCGATCTCGATCAATTGAAAAAACAGGCGAAGGAATTGCTGGCCGAGTACCGGCGCGGCGCGCCGCACGCCCTCGGCCGCTTCCGCGCGTCGTTACCCGCCGCCGCCGGTCTCGATGACGATGCGATCGCACAACTCGGCCTGCGCTTGCGTGACGCCCAGTCGTGCGTGGCGCGCGAATACGGCTTTCAGAGCTGGACCGAACTCAAAGCCTTCGTCGAAGTTGTGCGGTGGCGGGACGCCGACCCAGACGCCCTTGCGCGTGCATTCTGCGATCTGGTCTACGCCGGCGACATCACCGGCACCATGAACCGGGCACGCCCGGAGCCGGCGACGCGCTTGCTGTCTGACCATCCCCATCTTGCCGAGCGCGCCCCCTGGATTGCCTGCGCCACCGGCGACACCGCCGCAGTCCGCCGACATCTAGAAGTCGATCCAGCATCGATCAACAGGCCGGGAGGCCCGCTCGCTCTCCCTCCGCTCGTTGCCGCCACGCATTCGAGCCTGCTGCGCATCCCATCCTATCGCGACCGTATCCGCGAAACCGTCGATGTGCTGCTCGCGGCCGGGGCCGATCCCAACCAGTCCGTCGCCAGCCGTTGGCCGCCGGCTTCCCTCGAAGCGCCATCGCAGCAAGACAAACTATCCGCGCTCTATGGCGCGGCGGGACAGAACCACGATCCGGAACTGACCGAGCGACTGCTGGCGGCCGGCGCCGATCCGAACGACAACGAGTCGCTTTATCACTCGTTGGAAGCGCCGGCCTGCACACGGGCGCTGCTCGAGGTGGGCGCCGTCGTCACCGGCACCAACGCGCTCTACCGTTGTCTTGACCTCGATGACATCGAAACCTTCCGGCTGCTGCTCGCGCACGCAACGGGCGCCAAGGAGCTGAGCGACGGCCAATTGCTGTTGTGGGCGATCCGGCGGCGGCGATCACCGGCCCACATCGAGGCCTTGCTGGCAGCCGGTGCCGATCCAGCCGTGACAACGCGGGATGGTGTCAGTGCCCGTACCCAGGCGCTTCGATACGGCCTGAGTGATGTTGCAGATGTTCTGCTCAAGGCCGGAGCGACGGCCGACATCGGCGACGACGATATGTTTATTGCCGCATGCGCACGCGGCGATCTCGATGCGGCGCGGCGCATCAAAGACCGCCGGCCGGACCTACCCAAAGCCTTGAGCGAGAGCCAACTGCGGCTTCTGCCGGAACTGGCCGCGGCCGGCTGCGGCACAGCCGTTCGCGCGATGATCGAACTCGGTTGGCCGATCGCCGTCCGTGGCGGCGACTGGAACGGCAGCGCGCTGAACCATGCGGTATTCCGGGGCGATGCCGCGCTCGCGCGTTTTCTTCTGGAGCACGGTGCATCGTGGACCGAGCAGCACGGCTTCGGCGACAACGTCTGCGGTACTTTGAGTTGGGCTTCATTGAACGAGCCGGCGGAAGGTGGCGACTGGGTAGGCTGCGCACAAGCGCTTATCGCCAGCGGTATGCCAACGGCCACGCGCAACTCCGCGGATCCGACAAGTGTGCTCGTCGATGGCAAACGCAGGCGGTTCTCGGACGACGTCACGGAGTTGCTTCTCGAACTGGACGGCAAAACGTAACCGAAACCGCGCGCGCGTGGCGGGAACGAACCGCCGCAAGGTCGAGAAAAACGAATGCGAGAAGGAACGTCGCTACCCCATGCAATCGTCTTGCGCTTTTTCCCAGTCCTTGCTCGGCGCTTCGTTCTTGTCCGGCCGGCCGCGCCCGACCGCGCCGTCCGACCGCGCCTTCAGGTAGACGTAGATGTCGTTGATGTAGCACATGACGTTTTTGTTGGTGCCAAGCGCCGGCATCACGAAATCGGTGTCGCCCTCCTTCGTCTGCTTGCCGCCCGAGACGATCTGCTCGAACGTCGCCAAATCCATGCCCTTCAGCGATTGCGTAAGATCGGGCGCATAGCTTGAGCCGAGCCCATCCGGCCCATGACATTGCAAACAGTTCGCGCCGTAGCGAAGAAAGCCCGACGCCGTATACCAGTCGACGGTGCCGTCCTTTGCGACATGATAGGTCGGGGTGCCGTCGGGCAGCGTCCACATGCCGTCCGCCCCCTTGGTCGGGGCCGAACCGGCCGTGACGGCGGGCGCATCAGCTGCTTGAATGCCGATCGGTGCGACAACGACAAGCAACAGTGTCGCGGCAAGATAGCGAAAGATTTCGCGGGCGCGGGTCATCACGGTCTCCCCAACAGGATCGAAGCGTTACCCCGTCACTTACGGTAGCCGATCCAGACACAAAGAGAACGCCAACATACCGATTGGTGAGAAATACAGTCCGGCCGCGCCGCAGGTCTCGGCTCAACGCGCTTAACGAAGCGCGCAAAAAAAGTAATCCCCGCGTCCCTGCGCGCCCTCATACTGCTGCCTACCCCGCCTCGAACATCGGCGGACAGTCTCGAGACCGTTTAGGGATTGGGGGTGGGGCGCATGGAGATCGCTCGCGCGCAAGGGAGTAACGGCCCGAGGCGCGAGCGCAGCGATTGGAACGGTGCTCTGAGGATGCAGACCCCTGCTGGCGGAGTAAGGAACCGCCCATGCCGGGCCAATCGAAAAGAGAGCCTTCGGGCGAGCCACCGAGTGGAGCGCGCATAGGTGCCCTTTTTTTCGCGAAATGCTGAGGCGCCCGCGCGCTCCGCTTCCGCTCTGCCGCCCACCCGCCTCTGTTCCGCACAGGCGGAATTCGGCGCTTCCCCTGCGTGCTCTCTTGTGGACTTGCAAGGACGCACGCGGCAAAGAAGGCGTCCTGGCAACGCATGTTCAAGGCCCCTTAGATGACCCACGACCAGTTGATCCTGCTCCAAAGCGCCATGTGGTTGCTGTTTCTAGCCATGTTCGCGATCGCCACCGCCTATCTGCTCGCCGGCCTCATCAAGCCTGCGTGGGTCGGAACCGCGAGCCGTTTGCGCGTGGTGGGCCGCACGCTCTTCATATGGTTCATCGGCGCGGCGGCGCTTGCCGGCACGATTGCCTTCACCCATTCGCATCCGAACGGGCCCCATTCCGTCACGCGCTACATCGACGACTATTTCAAGGAACAATGCGCGCAAGGCGCGGACCTACCCGCCTGCAAGGACAATGCGGCCGCCCCCGATACCGCGACATCGCCGCCGCAGTGAACGCACGCGAGCCGATCACGCGCGGTGCTCTCGGTTGTTCACGTCTTGTAGAAGTAGTTGTCGAGCAGGTACTTGAGGCTTCGCTGCCAGCTCTCGTCCGTGTTGCCGCGAATGTCGACGCTGTGTTTGAAATCGTAGGTACCGGTTTCAACATTGCCGATATAGACGTTCATGTTGAGGATCAGGTTCGAGACCTTCTGCACTTCGATCCACGCCACGTCCTGGGCTTTCGCTTCCTTGCCATAGGTGATCACGCACCCGCTGCACGCGCCCAGCGTCTGTCCGGCATCGATCGTCGCTCTAAGCTCCGGCGTGACCGGCAGCACCGCGTACTTGCCGGAACGTTGCAGCGACGCGACGAATTGCTTCTCGAGCGCCGCGATGCGCGCACGTTCTTCATCCGTCGTCGGCTCAAGTCCTTCATTGTCGTTTTGAAAAACGACGCCCAGAAAGACGATGCTTCTTGGCGCCGACGATCGCGCCTCGGCGTCGGCCGCGAAGGCAACAGCCATGATCATGGACATGGCCGCCAAAATCCAACTGCTCGAGACCTTCATCGCGCGCTCCATGGCGATAACCTCGCACCGCTGAGCGGATGTTACGTCACCGGAAACGCCGCACCAGCACCGCGCAGCGCACTGCAACAGCTGAACAACGGCGCAAGCGGCGCCGGGTTCCGTTTGCGTGCCGCCTGCTTAGATGATGCTTTTGGCGTAAAGATCGGTGCGCCGGTCGCGGAAAAAGCCCCAGTCGGCACGATAGCTGGCGATGGCGTCCAGGTCGAACGTGTGCACCAGAACCGCCTCGTCCTTCTGTCCGGCCTTCTCGACCAGTTCGCCCGTGTGATCCGCGATAAACGAGTGGCCGTAGAACTTCTGCTTCGCCCCGTCGTTCGTCTCAAGCCCGATGCGGTTGGCGGCAACGATTGGCACGGCGTTCGAAACTGCATGGCCCTGCATCGCGCGCTGCCACTGCAGATGCGTATCGAGCGCGGAGTCGTAGGGCTCCGAGCCGATGGCCGTTGGATAGAACAGCACCTCCGCACCCGCCAGCGTCATCGCGCGCGCCCACTCGGGGTCCCACTGGTCCCACCAGATGCCGACGCCGATGCGCCCGAACGCGGTATCCCAAGCCTTGAACCCGGTATCGCCGGGCCGGAAATAATACTTCTCCAGATATCCCGGCCCGTCAGGGATGTGGCTCTTGCGGTAGACGCCGAGGTTTGTCCCATCGGCATCGATGATGGCGATTGCGTTGTAATAGCGCGGTCCGTCCTTCTCGAAGATCGAGGTCGGGATGACGACGCCCAGCTCTTTCGCCAACGCCTGCATCGCCAAAACGCAGGGATGCGCGTCCGCTTCATGCGCCGTCGCGAACCACTTCGGGTCCTGGCGCGTGCAGAAATAGATGCCTTGGAACAGTTCGGACGGCAGGATCACCTGCGCACCCTTCTTTGCGGCCTTGCGGACCAAGGCTTCGGTGACGGCGATGTTGTCGGCCATGTTGCCGCCATAGCTCGTCTGCAACGCCGCGACCGTGATGCTGCGTTTCGCCTGTGCCTTCGCCATTTACGCGGGCTCCTGCTGCGTGATGCAATGAAACGAACCACCGCCGGCCTCGCCGCAGCCGAGCAACCCGCGCGACGACACGCCGACAACCTTGCGATCCGGAAACACTGTCTGCAGCGCGGCAAGCGCCGCTTCCTGCGTTGCCGTACCGTAGACCGGTACGACGACAATGCCATTGCCGATGATGAAGTTCATATGGGATGCGGGCGAAATCTCACCCAGCGCATTGACGTACCGCCCTGCTCCCGGAATGGGAATGACCTCGATACGACGCCCCGCCGCGTCAGTCGCGCCCGCAAGCGTGGCGGCAATCGCCTCCAGCGTTGCCTTGTTGGGATCGTCCGGCCCGCTCGGCGCTTGGCACACAACCCGCCCCGGCGCCACGAAGCGCGCGATGTTATCGATATGGCCGTCCGTGTGATCGTTCTTCAGGCCTTCGTCGATCCAAACGACAACCTTCGCGCCAAGGGCTTCGCGCAGTGCTGCCTCGGCCTGCTGCTTGTTCCACCCGTTTCGGTTCGGGTTCAGCAGCGTCTGCCGCGTCGTGAGCACGGTACCTTCACCGTCGTGATCGACCGCGCCGCCTTCCAAAACGAAGTCGAAGCGGCGGATCGGCTTGCCGGCATTTCGCGCCACGTCGTCGCCGACCGTTGCATCGTCCGGAAGATCGTATTTGCCGCCCCAGCTGTTGGTGGCGAACCGCAGGGCAATGGTCTCAGCACCCGAGCGCGCAAAAATCGGCCCCGTGTCGCGCAGCCAGATATCGCCGTAACGCGCGCGCACCAATTCGGCTTTGTCGCCAAGCATGGCACGAGCCGACGCCTCGGCCTCATCCCCGTTCACCAGCACGCGCACGACATTGGAAGGCGAAAGCGCTCGAACGAGCGCCGCCACGTCGCGGCGCGGAGCCTCCAGATCGCCGTTCCATTCATCGGCGTCCGCCGGCCACGCCGTCCAGATCGCTCTCTGCGGCGCCCACTCGGCCGGGATCACAACACCGTTCTGAGACACCTTGGTCCTCTCCGTTCCCGCGCAATAGCGGCAATTTCGGCGAGCGGTCTCCCCCGCTCAGCCCCCCTTGTCAAGCATCGGCCCCAAAGCCTCATGACGCAGGCCGTTCGGCGCGCTACCCTTACTGTCATGAATGCCGAAACTCCCTCGCCCATCCGCCCGTTTGACGCCCGGATGCTGTCAGTCGGCGACGGCCACTGGCTCTATGTCGAGGAGGTCGGCCGCAGAGGCGGTCGGCCATGTCTCTTTCTCCATGGCGGACCGGGCAGCGGCGCACAGCACGTCCATCGCGCGCTGTTTAATTCCGAACGCGATCACGTCTTCCTGTTCGACCAGCGCGGAGCCGGCCGCAGC
>CADECN010000192.1 GCA_902825785.1 uncultured Hyphomicrobium sp.
CGTTCGCCCCATCGACCACTGCGTTCGCGCATCCACCGAAACCGCCGGCGCGGCCTTGTAGTTCATGTACGCCGAATATTTCTCATCCTCGCTGGCCGCGGGCGTTGTGCGGGAATACGATTCCCCGCGCTCGGCCGAAAGCCCGAACGTTGTAGATTTGCTGGCCTTGTAGTCCGCACCGACACCCGTGCGCTTGCTGCCATCGGCCGCCCCACCCTGAACGTCGAGCGTGCTCCAGACTTCGACCGGAGGCGCCGCGCGCGGGTCCGTCTTCGGCAGCTTCAGGTCTTTCGGCGCACCGGCTTTGACCGCCTCGATGCGTTTGGCGAGCGCCTTGCTGTTGTGGTCGCGCCACGCCGATGTGCTGGCGCGGGCGGAGAACCCATTGTCGAGAGGATTGAGTTCCAGCGGCGGACCCAGCCCGTCCGCGTCGTCCTCAGTCAGAGTCTGCATAAGCCAGGGCGTGCCGTCAAAGCTGTCCGCCTGGAGCTTCGCCCGATCCGTAGCGCTCGAAGCGCTGATCGTGGCCTGCGTTTCGCTCGTCACGCATGACGACCCGTCCGTCTGTGTCGTGCAATCCGCCTGAACAGGCAGCGACATCAGGGCTATCGCAAGGGCAACAGCGGTGCTCGGCAAAACGCGCAACGCGCCACGTCTGGCCAATGCAATCGGAAGGCACGCAAACATCATACAAGCGGCCTAATGGCGAAGTTTGATGATGATGTGGCACGGCATTCGCAAATGTCCGCCGCATACGAGAGCACCGCAATCCGCGCACCTCGATGGGCAAAAAAATGCCGGCCGCTCGGGGGGGAGGCGGCCGGCTGGGATGTGCTCCGGCATGAGGGGAAGCCGGAGGCACGGGGGTTTCGTATCTACGTCCTATTCCGCAGCGATGCGAAAGGACTGGGTACCATCGAGGCTGTCGAAGCCCAGAGAGCCTGCGACAGCGGCATGCGTGATCTTGCCGGCGCGGACGTTGAGACCCGCAGCCAAGTGAGGATCGCGGTCGAACGCGGCAAGCCCGCGCTCGGCCAGCTTGAATACGAACGGCAGCGTTGCATTGTTAAGCGCTTGCGCGCTCGTCATCGGCACCGCACCCGGCATGTTGGCGACGCAATAATGAATGATGCCGTCAACTTCGAACGTCGGATTGGCGTGCGTCGTCGGCTTGGACGTCTCGAAGCAACCGCCCTGGTCGATCGAGACATCGACGAGTACGGCGCCGCGTTTCATATCCTTCAGCATCTTGCGCGTCACAAGCTTCGGCGCGCTGGCGCCCGCAACGAGAACCGCGCCGATTACCACGTCCGCAGCCAGGACTTCCGTTTCGACCGTCTCGAGCGTGGACGCGAGCGTGCGCACGCGGCCTTCGAACAGCTCATCGAGCTGGCGCAACCGCGGCAGGGATTTGTCGATGATGGTCACGTCGGCGCCAAGACCTGCCGCCATGCGCGCCGCGTGCGTGCCAACCACGCCGCCACCAAGCACGACGACCTTTGCCGGCTTCACGCCCGGCACGCCGCCCATGAGCACGCCGCGCCCGCCCGTCGGACGACGCAGAGCCATGGCCGCCGCCTCGATTGAAAGGCGACCCGCGACTTCGCTCATCGGGGCAAGCAGTGGCAGACCGCCGGCGGCATCCGTCACCGTTTCATAGGCAATGGCCGCCGCGCCCGACTGCATGAGACCAATTGCCTGCGCCGGATCGGGCGCCAAGTGCAGATAGGTGAAAAGGATATGGTGGGCTTTGAGCTTATCCCACTCGACCTGCTGCGGCTCCTTCACCTTCACGATCATCTCGGATTCGGCAAAGACCGCGTCGGCGGTGGGAACGATGCGCGCGCCAGCTTTGGCATAAACGCCGTCGTCGGCAAAAATACCGGCACCTGCGCCGGACTGCACGATCACCTCGTGACCCTTCGCGACCAGTTCCCGGACGGAACCAGGCACGAGACCAACGCGGAACTCATTGCTCTTGATTTCAGCCGGCACACCGATGCGCATGATCGTCTCCTGGCGGTCGAATTAACTTCTACACCGTAGAATACGAGAGTCTCGCCGCCGCTTCTTGGCAAAGACGATTGAAAAAAAGGGAAGTTGCGCAGATAATCCGTGCAAAATAGTCATTTAACGCAGGATTTCTGCAAAAATGAAGCTCGACGCGCTGGATAAGGCCATATTGGCGGCTCTCGTAGCGGACGGCCGCTTGACACAGGTCGAATTGGCCGAGCGCGTGCCGTTGTCCGCAACCGCCGTCGCACGCCGAATCCGCGCGATGGAGGAAGCTGGCGTCATCGAGGGCTACCAAGCACGCGTGAGCCGCAGAGCCGTTGGTCTCACGATGATGGTGATCGTCCAGGTGAGCCTGAAGGAGCAGACGGAAAAACTCTTCGCGCAGTTCGAAAAGGCCGTCAGCTCCGCGCCGTCAATCGTCTCCTGCCATATGATGTCGGGCGAGGACGACTACGTGCTGACCGTCATGGCATGCGATCTGGCAGACTTCGAACGCATCCACAAAGAAGAGCTCTCGCGCCTGCCGGGAGTGGCGCGCTTGCGCTCAAGCTTCGCACTCCGCGAAGTTACAAATCGCCATATTCCGGTTCGTCTGCTCGAACGCTGAGCGCCGCTCTTATGGCGCCAGGGCGTTGGCCGCTGACGCAGGAGGTGCATCGTCCGCATCGCGCTCGAAACTTTCGCGCCCCAGATTATCGCGACCGTAGATGTCCGGCCGGAATTCGATGGACCCGCTCTCGGGCTCCGCCCATGCCGTGATGTAAGCGAAGTGCACAGGCACCGGATGCTTGAGGTTCACGTCAAGCGCTTGGCCGCCGTCCACGACGCGCTGCGCTTGCCCTGGCTGCTCCCAGCCCGGCTCATAGCGCGCAAGCCAATCCGCCAAGTCGAACACGTTCTGCACGCGCACGCAGCCTGCACTGAACGGCCGGCTGCGCTGGTCGAACAAATTCTTCATAGGCGTATCATGCATGTATACGCCGTGCTCATTTTGCATATCGAGGCGCACGAGACCGAGCGCATTCTTTACACCGGGGTCCTGCTTGAACTTGTATGTCGCCGTCTGCGGGCTGTACCAGTCGACCGTCATCGGGTCGAGTTCCGGACCGTTGAAGCCCGCATAAACCCGAATTCCCTCGTTGACGAGATACTCCGGCTCCTTGCGCAGGCGCGGCACGAGGTCCAGCGTCGCCACGCTGTCCGGCACGCGCCAGTACGGGAAGAAGTTGAGCGCCTTCACCATTGCGCGCACGTCCGGCGTCTGCCGCTCCGCCCGCCCTACGATGACGCGATGGCGCTGCGCCACCGCGTGCTGTTCGACAGCCTCAAGTTGGAACGCCGGTACATTGACAAGAATGTAGCGGTCCTCGATGCCGCCGGCCATCAGCCCGCGAATGCGTTCGTAATTGAGCCTCAACTGTGCGAGACGCGCTTCCGCCGAAACATTGAGAACCGCATAAACGGACTGCTCGATCCGGCCCGTCTGACGGATGCCATTGCGCCGCTGAAACCGCTTTACGCCCATCTCAAGTTCGACGTCGAACGTCTCACTATCGTAATATTGTCCCTTCGCTGGCATATCTCCTTCGATGCGCAGCCGCTTTCTCAATATCGGAACGCGCGGATCATCATCACCGGCGCGCATCATGCGGCCCTTCGGCACAACCGGCCAACCGCCGCTCGCAACAATTCTTTCATACCGCTCGATTGCCGCCAGCGTCGCGTCAATCATCACGTCGCTGCGCCACGGCGTCTGCCCCGGACGCAGATCGTTCAGCTCTTCGACCTGTCGAGGTGGCTTGTCATCGTCGTCGCTTCTGGATTTCTTGTTGGAGAAGTCGGGCGTACCCGTGCCTTGTAGGCATTCCCACCAGTTGCAGTTGCCCTGAGCGTACGCCGCCGGCATCGGCAAAACTGCGATACACACGCCAGCCCAGATCGCCGCCAGCGCGGTTCGGATCGTTGTCGCCAATGCCATGTCTTGAGTTCAGCCCCCAGTTGCGGCGTGACCGGCCACCACCGCGGCCGCAAATCGCTCTTGCGTCGCCTCGCTTAACGCAAGCTTACGTCTCTCCAACCCATTGAAACACATTGCCAACACGCATATGGCCAAAGCGAGGCGGCATACACTCGCCAAAATGCCGCTTGATGCGGCTTATCCAATGTTCCCACAGTGCGTGACACAATTGGCGGCCGAGCTATGGCCTTCGGGTCACGCTACTGCGGATCCGCCACGCCTGTTGAAGTGGTCAAATCCAGCGGTGGGTGGCTCAATTGCCGAACCGTCGTCCCCAACCACGTTGGTTTCTCCAGGCGACTGCAGAATTCCAAGCCGGGTGAGTGCAACACCTGCCGTGGCCGCCCCCGACAGAAAGTCAGCAACGCGCTCCGGCGGAACGCTGCACAAGATCTCATAATCATCGCCGCCCGACACGACCGTTGCGGCAAGCGATGGGCTATCGGCAACTGCCCGACGCGCGGGCGACGACAATGGCAGCGCGTCAAACGGAACACGCAATCCATATTCTCCAGTGAGCCGCCGAAGATCTTTCACCAACCCGTCGGAGATATCGAGCGCCGCGCTCGCGCACGCGCGCAGAGTTGCAACCAGCGCCACGCGCGGCTCGGGCCGCAGATAGCGCCCGACGAGGAAATCGCGATCATCCTGGCTCAGCGCACCGACGAAATCGGCGCGGTTCGTGTGCAACATCAGCCCGAGCGCGGAATCTCCGATCGTCCCCGTGACAAAAACATGGTCCCCTGGCTTTGCGCCGTGACGCGGGACGAACCGTCCCTTGGGCACAGAACCGAATGCGGTGACGCTGATGCTTAGCGGACCCGGCGTCCTGTCGGTATCGCCGCCTGCGAGCACGCACCCAAAACGGCTTTGCGCCATCTCAAGCCCGCGCGCGAAATCCGCCATCCAAGCGCGTTCAGGCGCATCTGGAAATGCGAGCGCCAGGATGTAGGCACGAGGTACGGCGCCTTTCGCGGCCAGGTCGGAAACATTCACCGCCAATGCCTTCCAGGCAATACAGCTCGGTCGGTCACTCGGAAGAAAATGGACACTGGCGATGATCGGATCGCACGTTACGACCAGGTCGCTGTCAACATCGGGGACAATGAGCGCCGCGTCGTCACGCAACCCGAACGCTCCGGGCAAACCCCGCGTCAGTGGCGCGAGATAAGTCTGGATGAGTTCCGTTTCGTTGCTGATGCGGTCGGCCATGGGCGCGTCCGGTACCTGCGATCTAACCGGCGCTCTTCGCCTCGAATTCCTTTGGCCGGATCTTGCGGGCGATCTGGTCGAGTACGCCGTTGATGACGCGAGGTTCGTCCTCGGAAAAGAAAAAATGTCCGACGTTCACGTACTCGTTGATGACGACACGCGCAGGCACGTCGTCGCGATCGAAAAGCTCTGCTGCTCCACCCCGCAGAATGGCGCGCAGGATGGCATCGACCCGCACCAGCCGCCAGCCGGTGGCAAGCTGTTCATCGATCAGAGGATCGATTTCCCGCTGTCGTCGCAGCACCGCGCGCAGAACGTCGGCGAAAAACATCCTATCCGCGCCTTCGACCGTTTCACCCTGAGCGGCTGGATCGAACCGAACGTCAAGGAACTCCGCGATGACGGCGTTGAGGTCCGTCCCCGCCAATTCCATCTGATAAAGCGCCTGGACGGCGGCTACACGCGCTGCCGTGCGCGGCGTAATTCCGTTGGATTTCTGTTTATTGCGAGGCGCGGTCATACCCGGACACCGCCTGTAAGCGCGCGTCCGAACTCGACAAGCGCCAGACACGCACGCGCCGCGTCTCCTCCTTTGCCCGCTGCGCCACCCTCCGCACGTTCAATCGCCTGCCTCTCGTTTTCGACGGTCAGAATGGCGTTGCCGACCGGGATACCGTGATCGATAGCCGCCTCCATCAGAAAATGGTTCGAGTTGTTGCAAACGATGTCGTAGTGCGCTGTCTCGCCCCGGATCACGCAACCGATCGCGATTGCGCCGTCAAAGTGCCTCAAGCCGTCCCGGCGCGCACGCGCCGCAGCAGCAAATGCCTGCGGAATTTCGAGCGCACCAGGAACAATGACGCGCTCGAACGTGACGCCGCGCGCATTCAACGCCTCAATGGCGCCGTCGGCAAGCAGATCGGCTATCTGCGTATAGAACCGCGCTTCGAAAATCATCACATGCGCGCTGAGAGGCGGCGCGCCGCTTTCATTCGTCCGCGCCTCTCGTTTCGCCTGCACCATTCTGCCTACTCGATGATCCGCGTTCCTGCGACCTTGAGCCCAAAGGCGTCGAGGCCAACGTAAACGTGTTGCGGTGACGTCGTCAGCAACACCATGTCCTTGACGCCAAGATCGGCAAGGATTTGTGAACCGACCCCGATCTCGACCTGCC
>CADECN010000193.1 GCA_902825785.1 uncultured Hyphomicrobium sp.
AAATCACGTTGGTCGGAATGTAGGCCGACACGTCGTTGGCCTGCGTCTCGATGACGGGCAGCGCCGTGAGCGAACCATTGCCGGCGGCATCGCCCATCTTGGCCGCGCGTTCGAGCAGACGTGAGTGGAGATAGAACACGTCGCCCGGATAGGCTTCGCGACCTGGCGGACGACGCAGCAGAAGCGACATCTGGCGGTAGGCGACGGCCTGCTTCGAAAGATCGTCGTAAGCGATCACGGCGTGCATGCCGTTGTCGCGGAAGTACTCACCCATCGTGCAGCCTGTGAACGGCGCAAGGTACTGCATGGGAGCCGGATCGGACGCCGTAGCAGCGACGACGATCGAATATTCCAGCGCGCCGCGCTCTTCCAAGATCTTGACGAACTGCGCAACGGTCGAGCGCTTCTGACCGACGGCGACATAAACGCAGTACAGCTTCGCGCTCTCGTCGTTTCCGGCGTTCAGCGGCTTCTGGTTGAGGAACGTATCGAGGATGACGGCGGTCTTGCCCGTCTGGCGGTCGCCGATCACAAGCTCGCGCTGACCGCGACCGATCGGGATCAGCGAGTCGATGGCCTTCAGGCCCGTCGCCATTGGTTCGTGCACCGACTTGCGCGGCAGGATGCCCGGCGCCTTGACGTCGACGCGCATCCGCTTGTCGGCCTTGATCGGGCCTTTGCCGTCGATCGGGTTGCCGAGAGCGTCGACCACGCGGCCCAGGAGCCCCTTGCCGACTGGAACTTCCACGATCGCGCCGGTGCGCTTGACCGTATCGCCTTCCTTGATGCCGCGGTCGTCGCCGAAAATAACGACGCCGACGTTGTCGGATTCAAGGTTCAGGGCCATGCCGCGCAGGCCGCCCGGGAACTCCACCATCTCGCCAGCCTGGACGTTGTCGAGGCCATATACGCGCGCGATGCCGTCGCCGACAGACAGCACCTGGCCGATTTCGGAGACCTCGGCTTCCTTTCCGAAGTTTTTGATCTGATCCTTGAGGATCGACGAGATTTCTGCGGCCCGGATGTCCATGGACGTATGACCTCTTCCCTTGGTCGTTTTCGTTTTCGAGGGGCTTAGTGCCCCCTGTCGGTTCAAGTCTCGTGATATTCAAACGCCGCGTGGGGCAAGCCACGCGGCGAAAATCCGTTTCGGCTATGCGCCGGCACCAGTCAGTGAAACCTTGAGGTTCTGAAGTTTCGTGCGCAGCGACGAATCGATCATCCGGCTGCCGATGCGCACCACCAGCCCGCCGAGAAGACCCGGGTCAACACGCGTATCCAACGAAACGTCCTTACCCACGGCGGCCTTGAGCGTCTGCTTGAGCGCTGCGATCTGATCGTCGTTCAGAACAGTTGCGCTGGTGACTTCCGCGCCAACCTCGCCACGCGCCTTCGCAGCAAGTGCGCGATAGGCTTTGATCATATCGCCGGCAGCGAAAAGACGCCGGTTGTTGGCGATCAGCTTCAGGAAATTTCCGGCAAGCCCCGCTATGCCCGCCTTTTCCAGAATGGCGGCGATCGCGCGCGCCTGATCGTCGGCGGCAATGACGGGGCTGCGCACCATCCGGCGCAAATCGGCACTTTCGTCCAGAAGAACTTGGAATTTGCTGAGATCGGCCTCGACCTCACTGATTTGCGAACCTTCCTTGGCCAGATCAAAAAGGGCCGTCGCGTAGCGTCCGGCGACGCCTTCGGTCGATGTATTGTTATCAGCCACGTCGCGCTCACCATTGCGCCCAAAGCGCATTCCGGGCGGGGCCAGAACAGCCCTATATTGCACCCGCTTCAAGGAAGGTCTCAGACGGAAGAGGAGAAGCGCAAGGAAACCTCGCCGCCCACCCCTTATTGAGCCGCGCAGTCCTTATCACGCACACTTGGTCGCATCAACGCTTGATAACGGGGCGCGTTGCCGCATTCTTTGGGCCATAACACGCTCGCACCGCACCAATAAAAACGGGCATGTTTTCGGCACCCGCAGCGCTACAGCGCATCGCGCAGATATACCGGCCAGCGGCGCGGCATGATGAAGACCAGATCGAAGCCGATGTCATGGTCTTTGAACTGAGGATTCCGGGCGATCCACAGCCCGGCTGCGCGCCGCACGCGCTGGCGTAGACGCACTGTCACTGCCGCTTCACATTCCTCAAGAGTCGCACGGCGCTTCACCTCAATAAACGCGATTCTGCCGGACGCCCGCGCGACGAGGTCGATTTCTCCGGCAGATGTCTTGTATCGCCGTGCCAGGATGCGGTGCCGCTTGGCGATCAGATAGGCGGCGGCAATCAACTCCGCGGAAAGCCCACTGCGGTATCGCCGTCGCCGGACAGCCAGGCGCGGTGGCGCTTCACCCTTCATGCCGCAGCAGCCTTCATGCACCTGTGTCCTTCGCCTTTAGGCCGAGCGCATAGACACGTGCCTTGGGTACACCGAGTTCATCGGCTACGGCCTTGGCAGCATCACGCAGGCTAAGGGTGCTCCCAATTTCAGACAGACGCGCAGAAATTACCTCATCCGAAATGTCCGCAGCCTCCGGCGGCCCGACGACGACAGCAATCTCGCCCTTCACGTCGCGCCCTTCCAACGTCCCAGCTAGTCCGCATAGACCGCCCCGCAACAGCTCCTCATGCAGTTTCGTCAACTCGCGCGCGACGACCGCCGGCCTGTTGCCCAGAACCTCGGCCATATCGACCAGCGCTTCGCGCAACCGTTGCGGCGCTTCAAAGACAATGATGCTTCCGGGAATCGCCGCCAATGCCGCGAGCCGCGCCCGCCGCGCGGCTGATCTCGGAGGCAGAAACCCAGCAAAAAAGAAGGCGTCCGTCGGCAGCCCGCTCGATGCGAGCGCGGCAAGCACGGACGACGCCCCCGGCACGACCACGACGGGAAGGCCGTCGGCTGCCGCCGCCCGCACGAGTTTGAAGCCCGGGTCCGAAATGAGCGGCGTACCGGCATCGGAGATAACCGCGATCGCCTTGCCGGATTTGACCTCCCTCAGGATTCGTTCCCGCTCGTCGTCCTCGTTGTGCTCGTGAAAGGGCCGCACCTTCGCTCGGATCGCGAAATGCGAAAGGAGCTTGGCCGAATGGCGCGTGTCCTCGCAGCAGATCACATCGGCGCTCGCCAGAACGGAAAGCGCCCGCACCGTGATATCTCCGAGGTTTCCGATCGGAGTTGCGACAAGGTAGAGCCCAGGTGAAAGCGGCGCGAAATGTCTTTCCAGCTCGCGCATCACGGCCGCCGCAAGGCTCGCATACGCGCCATCCTCCACGGCTTGGTGATCGGAACGAGCCACGCGGACCTCCCTTGGACGAGCAGGCCATCAAACCGCAATCAGCCGCCGCCGCAAGTCCAGCGAACGCGGGCGAACGCCGAAGAATGACGAATACAAAAAGCTAAGCGGCCCAGGCGCCTTCGATGAAGCGCTGCGAGCGCGGCTCCAGCACCCGCACGACCGCGGGTCCGCGCCGCGCCGGCACGGCCATGACGGCGGACAGCTCGTCCATCAGGTTGCATAGCGCATAATGCGCAAGATCAAGCTGCTGCTCCGCAGCCGCATGAAAACTGCCGGCATCCGTCGTCCGTTGCACGGCACCCGTGATTACCGAGATGAGCTTCGACCATTGCTCGTCGCGACCCATGCTGGCTTGCGGCCGCACCACATGAGGCTGCGCCGGCACGTCCGCCGACGTTCTCGTCGCCCGTATCTGCAGAACGGCGGCAATGCCACGCCGCCCCCAGCCCTCCACCGCCTCTCTGAGGCGCCCAAGCTTAGACAAGCCGATCGTGACCATTTTCATGGTTATGAATTCCAGCGGATGTAGGTGGGCCCGGAATGATTGAGCTGATTTGCTGATTTCGACAAGGCAATTCGCCCAATTTGGAATCGAAACTACGCGCTGCAATCGAATGTCGGCCGATATTCGTAACAGAATAGTTAATTCGCCCGGCATATGGATGCAAGCGCAACGATCGTCACGTATCGGTGACTGCGCACCCGGATGGTCCGGACACAGAGCGCCGATCCACGCCACGCTGACGCGTATCAGGGTGTGGAGACCGGTGCATTCGCAGGCGCGGTGGAATTTGGCGCAGAACCGGGCGTGCCAGCGCCTGTCCCACCTTCGCTCAACTGAACAACCGACTTGCTCGCCCGTGGCGACGACTTTCCGGCTTTTCTCAGCTTTCGCGTGATGACTTTGAGCGCCGGGAGCTTGTCAGCTTTTGCCTGTGTTTTGCCGCGCGGCTGCGCCAGCCCGCCCCGATATCGGTAGTGCCCCGTGATCCGATCGACGAAAAGACCGTCCTCGATCTGGGGGCCCCAGCCGCGATTGTGCACAATCATCGGGCGGCCAGACCGGCTGATCATGTCGGTGACAATAGCGATATGCGACTGGGATCCGGAATTCTGCGGCCTGTGGTAGGTGACGATATCGCCCGGAAGGTAGTCCTCCGGGAAATCGCTAACCGCAATGTCGGTGCCGTTGCGAGCGAAGAAACGGCGTAATGTCTCCGTCCGCCGATGATCGATGCTCGGGTCGCCCGAACCCACGCCAGAGCGTTTGACCGCCGCCTGCAAATCGATGCCGACCGACCTGTAGGCGCGGATAATCACATCCGTGCAGACGCCATAAAGGGCTGAGACATCGCCCATGGGGAACGACAGCTTGCGGTAACGGTCCGTATAGACGACGAAATCGCCCGTTTGCGCGACCGCCGCGGCCGCTAGTTTCACGCCGAAATGGGGATCGGACGATTGATCCGAGCCATCAAATATCTCAGACGCGGGTTCCATGCCGGCAAATTCCGCCTCTTCTACCGTGCAAGGTCGCTCGCGGCCGACGAAAGCCAAGGCTTCGCGATCAATCGCCGAGACGAAACCGTCGGGCAAAACCATTTGGGCTTCATCCTCGGGCGCGACTGGCGCGAGCAACGCTACGGCATCGCCCCGCTCAGAGGGCGCCGCGGTGGCTGGCTGGATCGCAGCCCCGAGCGACGCGGAAGTGGCCGCCTCAGCGGACATGCGCTTGGCCTGATCACCGGCAGCGACGGCTACGATCGTGCCCTTCGCCTGCACACTGATAACCGGCAGGCGCGCGATAATTTCTTTTAGCGTCGGCGGAACCCATGCCTTGGTCCAGACCACCCAGAACGCGCCTGCGATCACGGGCAGGAACACCAGTCCAACAAGCGCGCGTTCCTCGAACATGAGGCCCACCACGCGCGCTAAAATACTCTTCTGATTGGAAGCAATTTCCGATGACAGGTCTTTGCGCTCGGCCGCAGACCCAACGTCCGCCTGAGCCAGGCTTGCAGCCCTTGTAGCTTGCGCCCGCCGTGCCGCGCTGTTGCGCACGCCCGGCCTTGCGACCGGACGGCTGTTCGCCGTGTCCCTAGTTTTTCCCGGCCTGCCCAACGGCGGCTCCCGACGCATACTCGACGGGACACACCTTAGCCGACGCCCCCGCGCCGCGACAATTCCCTTGCGGGATCAGCCGATACCGATTGCGCGCCGGATGTCGTCGGCGGTCGCGCCCTCATCGCGCAACGCTCGCAGTCCCATGTCGCCACTACTCTTGGAAAGCTTGCGTCCGTCCTGCCAGCGAATGAGGCGATGGTGCGAATAGACGGGTTCGGGAAGTTCCAGGAGCACCTGAAGCAGCCGATGCAGTCCGGTTGATGCAAATAAATCCATGCCGCGCGTGACGTGGGTGATGCCCTGGCGCGCGTCATCGACGACAACCGACAGGTGATAGCTGGCGGGCACTTCCTTCCGCACAACGATGACATCACCCCAGCGTTCAGGTTCGGCCGCGACCTTGCGCTCGCTCCCGTCGTCCGAGACTTCGGTGAAGGTCAGCGGCTCGTCGCCGGTCTTTTCGCGCATCACACGCAACGCCGCATCCATATCGAGGCGCAACGCCGGCTGCTCTCCGGCCCGCATGCGTTCCTCAACCCGCGCACGTGGCGCGGCTTTCCACAATCCGGGATAGATCGGCGCGCCATCAGGATCGGTGCGTTCCGGATCAGCCGCTTCCGCAATTTCCGTGCGGCTGGCGAAGCATGGATAGAGAAGTTCCTTGGCGATCAGCTTGTCCGCTGCCTCGAGGTACGACTTGAAGTGCTCCGACTGGACAAGCACCGGCTCTTCCCAACTCAATCCGAGCCAGGCGAGATCGTCATAAATCGCGTCCACGAATTCGGGCCGCGCGCGACTGCGGTCGATATCCTCGATGCGCAGCAAAAACCGCCCGCCCCGCCGCTTGGCGGTATCGTGTGCGATAACTGCTGAGAGGGCATGTCCGACGTGGAGAAGACCATTGGGAGATGGCGCAAAGCGCGTTGTAAG
>CADECN010000194.1 GCA_902825785.1 uncultured Hyphomicrobium sp.
GGTCATGACGCGGGTGGTTTTGACGGCGCTTGCCGCCATGCTGGCCGCTCCGGGCCATATCCATCCGGCTATCGGAATTATCGCCATCGTTTCCATCGCGATCGGCGCGGGCGCGTCGGGTGCGCTCAATATGTGGTACGATGCCGACATCGATGCGCGCATGGCGCGCACCGCGGCGCGGCCTTTACCGCGCGGACGCGTCACCGCCGACGAAGCGCTGACTTTCGGCACCGTGCTCTCTGTCGGTTCCGTTGTGACACTCGGCGTGCTCGTCAATTGGGTTGCTGGCGCGCTGCTCGCGCTCACCATCGCGTTTTATCTCTTCGTTTATACGATGTGGCTCAAGCGGCGTACGCCGCACAACATCGTCATTGGAGGAGCCGCGGGTGCGTTCCCGCCTATGATCGGCTGGGCGGCCGTCACAGGCAACGTCTCGATCGAGAGTGTGCTCCTCTTCCTGATCATCTTCATGTGGACGCCGCCGCACTTCTGGGCGCTCGCGCTCTATCGTTGTCGGGATTACGAACGTGTCGGCGTTCCGATGCTGCCTGTGGTCGCCGGGCCGGACGAGACGCGCCGGCAGATCTTGATTTATTCGGTGCTGCTCGTACCGCTCGCAGTCGTGCCGTACTTCATCGGCCTCGGTGGTCCGGTCTACCTCGCATTCTCGCTCATCCTCGGCGTTGTGTTCCTGTGGCTCGCACTGAAGGTCTATCGTACGCGCGAGGGCCGAGAAGCCGACACCGTGGCCAAGCAGCTTTTCTGGTTTTCGATCCTCTATCTCTATCTGCTGTTTGCGGTGCTTCTGGTCGAAGCGACCGTGACGCGGCTCGTCACGTGAGGCTGGTAATGAATTCGACGCCACAGAACAGCACGGCGGCGGAACGCGTTCGCAGGCGGCGCTCCATCGCGATAGCGTTGACACTCGTCCTAATGGTCGTGGCCTTTTACGTCGCGACATTCGTGCGTTTCGGTAACGTGATTGCCGAAAGGGCGATGTAGTGCGCGTGCGGGATTGGATGGGAGCGTGACGGAAACAGCCGACCAGAAAGCGAAAGTGCAATCGCGCAGCAATCGCCGCGTCGTTGCCGGGTGCCTCGGTGCTCTGGCGGTAATGGGTGGCGTGACCGCCGCCTCGCCGACGCTGTATCGCATTTTCTGTCAGGTCACGGGCTACGGCGGCACAACGCAGCGCGCGGAAAAAGCTTCCGATACGGTGCTCGATCGGGGGATGACTGTGAGGCTCGATGCCAACGTCGCACACGGTCTCAATTGGAAGTTCGAGCCGGTCGTGCCCAAGGTCGACGTGAAGATCGGTGAAACCGGCCTCGCCTTCTTCCGCGCGACTAACCTCTCGGACAAGCCGATCAAAGGCACCGCGGCGTTCAACGTCGCGCCCGAGACCATGGGTCTCTACTTCAGCAAGATCGAATGCTTCTGTTTCAAGGAACAGACATTGCAGCCAGGGCAATCTGTCGACATGCCGGTTACGTTCTTCATCGATCCGAAGATGGTCGAGGATCGCGATACCGCGCCTTTGTCCAACGTGACGCTGTCGTACGTGTTCTACCCTTCAGACCGAAGCACCGCCGAAGCACCGAAAGGGCAGGCGGAAGGCGCAAAGTCCGGAGGCGGCTGACGATTGGTTGAAGTATTGCAGTGAGAGAAAAGCAGAATGGACTGACCGGATGCTCAAAGGATGAAGCAAGACGACGCGCACGCTTCGTCAGTTTCACTGGGTAAGCGGACCGGACGGCGAATGGGGACGACGGAGACCGAAATGGCAGATTCACACGCGAAAGAACACGATTACCACCTTGTCGATCCAAGCCCTTGGCCTGTGATTTCGTCGGTTGCGGCCTTCATGACGGCGATCGGCGCGATTGCCTGGATGCGCACGCATGTCGATGGCGAGGGCGTGCTCGGAATTAAGGGTCCGTGGCTGTTCGCGCTTGGCATGTCGGCCCTGATCGCGTGCGCTTACTTCTGGTGGCGCGACGTCGTTCGTGAGGCGCACAAGGGGGACCATACGCCCGTCGTTCAGCTGCATCTGCGCTACGGCATGATCCTGTTCATCGCGTCGGAGGTTATGTTCTTCGTCGCCTGGTTCTGGGCTTACTTCGATAGCGCCCTCTTCCCGGCCGGCGTGCATGATCTGCTGAACAATGCCGGCAGGCTGGTGGGCCTGACCAGCCGAAACGAAGTTTACGGCGGTCAGTGGCCACCGGTTCCGGTCGATGCAACGAACGCCGTGGTACCGGGCAACTTCAAGCACACGTTCGATCCCTGGGGCCTGCCGCTCGTCAACACGCTCGTGCTGCTTACGTCGGGCTGCACGGTGACGTGGGCTCACCATGCGCTGCTGAAGGACGACCGGCGCGGCCTCGTGATCGGCCTGCTACTCACGGTCATTCTGGGCATTCTCTTCTCGATCCTGCAGGCGATTGAATATAGCCATGCGGGCTTCAGCTACGCAGGACACAGCTACGGCTCGACGTTCTTCATGGCGACGGGCTTCCACGGCGCGCACGTCATCATCGGCACCATCTTCCTGTTCGTGTGCCTGTTGCGCGCGCTCAAGGGCCACTTCACACCGAAGCAGCATTTCGGCTTCGAGGCTGCCGCATGGTATTGGCACTTCGTCGACGTGGTCTGGCTGTTCCTCTTCGCCTGCATCTACGTATGGGGTGCCGGAACCCCGACGGAGTTGCCGCCCGCCGGCCACTAGTCGGCGCCGCCAGAATTGAAACGAAGGGCGGCTGCGAGGCCGCCTTTCGAATTTTTGGACGCAGCTGTCGCAACTCTGGCGCGGAGAGCTCGCATCTCGTCCGTGCATCGTGTCGAGGTGGCCATGAGCAGACCTTCCGCCATTTCACCGCTATCGGCGGGGCTTGCATGCCGTTGTCCCCGCTGCGGCAAGGGTCCGCTGTTCGTGCACGTGCTCAATATGCGGGACGGCTGTGATGCTTGCGGCCTTGACTACAAGTTCGTCGACACGGGTGACGGACCGGCCGTTTTTGCAATCTTCATTCTTGGGTTTGTGTGCGTAGGCGGTGCGCTCATTGCGGAGTTCAAGTTCGGCGTGCCGTGGTGGGCGCATGTGCTGCTTTGGGGCATACTTACGCCGTTGATTGCCGTTTTCCTGCTGCGTTTCCTGAAGGCGACACTGATCGCCTTGCAGTTCCGAAACAAGGCCGAGGAAGGTCGGCTCGAAAAGGAGTGAGCATGTTCCAGCGCTGGCGCGATGCCGGGCTCATCGTTCCCACCCTGTTGACGCTCGTCGTTCTTCCGGTCCTGATCGGGCTCGGCACCTGGCAATGGTATAGGCTCCAGTGGAAAGAGGATCTGATCGCGCGTCTGGAGGCGCGACGGTTGGCCGAGCCCGTGTCGTATGTCTCTGCGCTTGGCAAGTTCGTGAATGACGGTGATGTCGAATATCTGCGCGTTCGCTTAAGCGGCACGTTCGACCACAACGTGGAGCGGCACCTCTACGCGCCGACCACCAGGGCGCAGGGCTGGCACATCTACACGCTGTTACAGCCCGAAGGCGGTCTGCCGCCCATTTTCGTCAACCGCGGTTGGGTTCCGAACGACTTGAAGGACTCCGCCAAGAGAAGCGAGGGGCAGATCGGTGGTTCGGTAACGGTCACCGGCCTCGTGAGGCCACCGCAGGTGCGCGGCTACTTCGCACCGTTGGACGATGCAGTGGGCAACCAGTGGTACACGCGCGATGCAGACGCGATGCGGTGGAGCAGCAAGAGCCCGCCTACGCTTCAGGATCTGGCGCTGAGCAATGCCAAGGCAGTTGCGCCATTCACGATCGATGCTGAAGCCGAGCCTGCTAATCCTGGGGGTTGGCCGAAGGGCGGTACAACGGAAGTGCGGCTGCCGAACAACCATCTGCAGTATGTGCTGACCTGGTACGGTCTCGCTTTGACGCTTATCGGTGTGTTCGTTGCGTTCTCGCGCCAGCGTTTGGCTGAGCTGGATCGTGAGGATCTGCAACCTTAAGCGGCGGGCGCGGTGGTGGCCATCGGCAGGGGTGGTGTATGGTGCTCATGCGCGCGTGCGCGCGGCACCCCGCGAAGTCGTAAAAACAGAAAGAAAATCAACAGGTGAACTACGTTTCGACGAGGGGCCTCGCGCCCCGTCTCGGGTTTGAGGATGTGGTACTCGCCGGCCTTGCCCGCGATGGCGGACTTTACGTTCCCGAGACGTGGCCAGTCCTTTCGGCGGCCGAGATCCGAGCACTGAAAGGCGCTTCGTTCGCCGACACGGCCGTCGCCGTCATCCATCCCTTCGTGGCGGACGCGATAGACCGAGAAGCGCTTCGACGCATGGCGCATGAGGCGTATGCGGATTTCGGGAGCCCCGACATCACGCCGCTTGTTTCGTTGCGTCCGGGCCTTTCCATTCTGGAGCTGTTTCACGGGCCGACGCTCGCCTTCAAAGACGTCGCGATGCTGCTGCTGGCGCGGCTGATGGACAGCGTGCTTGCAAGTCAGGGTCGACGAGCGATGATTGTCGGCGCGACGTCCGGTGACACGGGGGGCGCTGCGATCGAGGCTTTCCGCACTTCCGAGCGCGTCGATGTCGTCATCCTGTTTCCGGACGGACGGGTGTCGGATGTCCAACGGCGCATGATGACAACGCCGAAAGAAGCGAACGTCCACGCACTGGCTGTGCGCGGGACGTTTGACGATTGCCAAGCGCTCGTCAAAGCGATGTTCAACGACCACGCGTTTCGCGATCGTGTGCAGCTTTCGGGTGTGAACTCGATCAATTGGGCGCGCATCGTAGCCCAGATCACGTACTATTTCTTTGCCGCCGTGCGGCTCGGGGCGCCAGAACGAGCCGTTTCATTTTCGGTCCCGACCGGAAATTTCGGTGACATATTCGCCGGCTATGCGGCACGTCGCATGGGCCTGCCGATCGACACACTGATCATCGCGTCCAACGAGAACGACATCCTGCCACGCACCGTCGAGACAGGACGTTACGCAAAGAAGGCCGTTGTTGCCACGACCTCGCCTTCCATGGACATCCAGGTGTCTTCGAATTTCGAGCGCTATCTGTTCGAGGCTTCGGGACGCGACGGCGCTTTGATCCGCGAAATGATGGCACGCCTGCAGACAGACGGAGCGTTCGAGCTTGGTCCACTATGGCCCCGACTCAAGGCGGACTTTGCCGCTTCTGGTGCGAGCGAAGGGGAGGTCGCCGACTGCATCCGAGAGACGAAGGCACGTTACGACTATCTGCTCGATCCACACACGGCGTGCGGAGTGGTTGCCGCCAACCGTGTCGCGCGCGAGGGTGAGACGGTCGTTCTCGCAACCGCGCACCCGGCCAAGTTCCCCGATGCCATTGCCACGATCACAGGAACGCGTCCGCCGTTGCCGGAACGGCTGTCGTCGCTGTTGACGGATCGTGAGCGCTTCGAGACCTTGCCCAACGATCTTGCTGCCGTACAGCGATACGTCGAAGCTGTTCGCTCGGTGCAGGAGGTCGCGACATGAGCACGACGGTCACAACGCTCAAGAACGGTATCCGTGTCGCTTCCGATCACATCGACCATCTGGAAACCGTTTCCTTGGGTGTCTGGGTGGCGGCCGGTGCGCGGCACGAGCGCGAGGATCAGCACGGCCTCTCGCACCTGCTGGAGCACATGGCCTTCAAGGGGACGGCAACGCGGTCGGCGCGCCGAATCGCCGAGGAGATCGAGGAAGTCGGCGGCGAACTCAATGCCGCGACCGGCCTCGACACGACCGCCTATTATTCGCGCGTTCTGAAGGGCGACGAAGGCGTTGCGCTGGCGCTGCTTGCCGACATCCTGCTCAATTCGAAATTCAAGCGCGAGGACCTCGACCGCGAGCGCGAAGTGATTCTGCAGGAGATCGCAGGGGCGGTCGACAGTCCGGATGAACTCGCGTTCGATTTGCTGCAAGCAACGGCCTACCCCGATCAAGCCGTGGGACGGCCCATACTGGGCACAAAAGACAGCGTTGGCGGCTTTAGGGCGGCCGATTTGAAGGCCTATTTGGGCGAGCACTACCGCCCTGAAAATATGGTTGTCGCGGCGGCCGGAGCTATCGACCACGAAATCCTCGTCCGCCACGTTGAGGCCCTATTCGGGCGGCTCACTCCCGGGAAACGTGGGGTCGAACGGCCGGCGCGCTACGCCGGCGGCTCTGCCGCGTCGAAAAAACCGTTCGAACAGAGTCACGTCGTCATAGGGCTCCCGGCGCCTTCCCATCTCGAGCCGGGCTTCTATGCGGCGCAGGTTTTCTCCGGGCTGTTCGGCGGAGGCATG
>CADECN010000195.1 GCA_902825785.1 uncultured Hyphomicrobium sp.
CCATCGAAGCAAGGCAGCATTATCGAGCAATCGCTGCGCCTCGGTCGTCCAGTGACATTCGCGGACCTCGCCAGCCGCTGGGCCGTAGATCGCAACTATGCGCGCACGATTGAGTACGTCGCCAACCAATATCGAAGCAGATACTGCGCCGAAGCCGCAGTCGAGCAGCCGCCCGCACCGCGCCCTGCCCGGCGTGATCTCTACCTGCGATACGCCCCGCCGTCGGGCCTCGGCGGACCCAAGCCCTCAAAGCTCGCTGGTCCCGAAACCGAAACGGAGCAACAGGCGGAAATGCTGCCTTGGGGCACGTTGGCTGAGCCTCCCGAAGTCGACGGGCCTTCTCTACCGACGGCGCCGGTTCCCGCACCGCCTCCTGCAGCCAAACCCACAACCGTGCACGCCCCTGCGCCGGCGCATCGATCACCGGTTCGCACGATCTGGTCGCGCGGCGACAAATCGGTGAAGCCCAGCACTGGAACAAGTGAACCGCTCGTCGCCGTCAACCGCCGCGACGCCGGCAGCTTTACGCCGACATCCGCGCCGGATGAGCAAGCGTCGTTGCCGCTTTTTCGTATAGCACCGGTCACGATGGAGCCGTCGCGGCTCGGCGGCCCGCCCCCCGATACCCTCGCTGCCAAATCTAGCGAAGTCGCACCCTGCCGCGTGATGTCGGCGAGCTTTGGCGGCAGCAAGACTCTTCTGCTCAAAGCCAATGTCGATGGCGAAACGCGACTGACCGCCCTGACCGTGCTCGATGGCTTCGAGAGGTCGATGGTTGACACCTACAGCCGCGCTAACGGCATCAAGGCCGAGTTGGTCGGCGAATATCCCTCGCAAGAGCAAGCGCTGGTCGATGCCGAGGCCAACTGCATGGCCAAGCGCTAGCGCATTACGGCTTCACTGCTGCGCGGGCGAAAGATATTTGAGCGCCGCCGTCGACACCGCGCCGCCCACGACGCACGGTATCCCAACCTCGACGTGCCCCAGCGCACCGGCGGCGATGCACCCAAGTGCCAGAACCGTCTGGCCCGCCTGTCCCCACCAGTTGTAGTTGCGAACGCTCTCGGGGCCCTTGGTTTTCAATTCTTCGATCGAAGCCAGCGCCTGCTTGCGGATCCTGCCGAGTTCCAGTGTCTCGGCGGCTTCAATCACTTCAATCAGCGGAGGCCGTGCTTCGCCCGTAGTCTCCGCCGATAACGACTTCAGCATATGCAGCAGATCCTGGTCGCGCGAGGCATTTTGAGCCAGCGTCCATTTCGCCATCGCGCCTATGGTCAGCTTCTCGACATCGTCCTTGTCGCGCGACCACGCGAGCGCCGTCACGATACGCCGAACCGGCGCTTCCGACCCGGTCGCGAAGTAGTAGCCCCAATTGACGTCGATCGCAGTCGAGTCGTCCGCCATCGGCAAGTCCGCCAGCACCGGCTTATTGCCGAACAGAAATTTGTCGATCAGCACCTTGCGCGCAGGCATCCGCTCAACGAAGCGCGTGAGCAGCGCCTTCCAATCATCAAGCCCCGAGTAGGCGATCGCCTTGATGACCAGAACCTGATCCTCGGGCGGCAAGGGGAACATGCGCGACACCAGTTCGTCCGCGCTCTCGGCATTGGCACCGATCACACCGGCCGTGAAACCGATGTAGACACCAGCCTGGTCCATGTCCTTGGTAACCGCGAAACGCGACATGGCCTTCACAGCTTCCGGGAGCCGCTTCGGCTCCGGATGGATGCGATAGCCATTGATCCACTTGAGCAGTTCCTCGCTCGAAGCGAACGGCGCCGCGGCCTTTTCTTTCTGCTTCGCAAATCCGACACCCGGCAGCGCCAAAAGCAGGGCGAGACCCAGGCCAATCAGGGCACGACGCATGACACCCCCATGCACGCGACAGGAACAGTTAATGGAATGAGGCGCTTACAGCACGCCTCGCAGGTGGTGATTTTGTGGCGAGGTGCGACCCTGCTTGACCGAAATGCACGTGAGCCAATATTGGCGCAATGAGCGATACCCCCGACGACAGCGCCCAGATCGCGCCCCCGGAGCCCGCGCGCACCGGGCCGGATGTCATTGCGGCGTATCTGAAAACGCTGCCCGCGACACCCGGCGTGTACCGCATGTTGGACGCGGCGGGGGACGTCATCTACGTCGGCAAGGCGCGATCTCTGAAGGCTCGTGTCTCGAACTACGTGCGCCTTGGCGGCCATACCAACCGAATTGCTCGCATGATCGCGGCGACCGCATCCATGGAATTTGTCTCGGTCAGAACCGAGGCCGAGGCGCTGCTGCTGGAAGCAAACCTCATCAAACGCTTCCGTCCCCGCTTCAACGTGCTGATGCGGGACGACAAGTCGTTCCCTTACATTCTGATCTCGGACGACGGCAGACCTGCGCAGGTCCTGAAGCACCGCGGCGCGCGCAATCGCAAGGGCACGTATTTCGGACCGTTCGCCTCAGCCGGCGCCGTCACCCGCACGATCACGATGCTGCAGCGCGCGTTCCTGCTGCGAACGTGCTCCGACAGCGTCTACGACGCGCGCACACGTCCGTGCCTGCTCTTTCAAATCAAGCGTTGCTCCGCGCCCTGCACCGGCGAGATCAACCGGGAGGATTACGACCGGCTGGTTGAAGAAGCGATCCGCTTCCTCAATGGCGAAAGTCAGAACGTACGCAAGCTGTATCAGGAACTGATGCAGGACGCGTCCGAGCGTCTCGATTTCGAGACCGCCGCCGCATATCGCAACCGCCTATGGGCATTGGCTCACGTCACCGCCGATCAGGCAATCAATCCCGACGGCGTCGAGGAAGCTGACGTCTTCGCGGCCCATCAGGACGCGGGCCAGAACTGCATCCAGGTCTTCTTTTTTCGTACCGGACAGAATTGGGGCAATCGCGCGTACTATCCGAAAGCCGATCGCTCGCTCTCGGCAGCAGACGTGCTCGACAGCTTCATCGCGCAATTCTACGACGACAAGCCCGTGCCCCGGCTGATCCTGCTCTCGCACGAAATTCCAAATCGCGAGCTTTTGGCGGAAGCGTTGACGACAAAGGCGGAGCGCAAGGTCGAGATTCGCGTTCCCTCGCGCGGCACGAAGTCGAGCCTCGTCGAGCACGCACTTTCGAACGCGCGCGAAGCGCCTGGGCGCAAACTGGCGGAGAGTTCCTCGCAATCGAAGTTGCTCGAAGGCGTCAAGGATCGCTTCGGTCTCGAACGCATTCCAAGACGGATCGAAGTCTTCGACAACAGCCACATCTCGGGCACGAATGCCGTCGGCACCATGATCGTTGCGGGGGCCGAAGGCTTCGTGAAGGGACAGTACCGCAAGTTCAACATCAAGGCCGAAGGGACAACGCCAGGCGACGACTATGCGATGATGCGCGAGGTCTTGACGCGGCGCTTCAAGCGCATCGCCATCGCAGAGCCGGCCGATGCCTCAGCACCGCTGACATCCATCGAAGCGGAGCCGGAGGACGCCGACGAGGACACACCTGCGCTTACGGACGCACTGCCCGATCGACCCGACCTTGTGCTGATTGACGGCGGTGCTGGCCAGCTTGCGATTGCTTGCGAGGTGTTTGCCGATCTCGGAATTGCAGGCATCGCGCTGATCGGCGTTGCAAAGGGACCGGACCGAGACGCCGGTCGCGAGCATTTCCATATCCCGGGACGTGATCAATCGATCATGCTCGAGGCCAAGGACCCCGTGCTCTACTTCGTGCAGCGATTGCGTGACGAAGCCCATCGCTTCGCCATCGGGACGCATCGTGCAAAGCGAAGCAAGGCACTGGCCGCCAATCCGCTTGACGACATCGATGGCATCGGGCCGACGCGCAAACGCGCACTTCTCAAACACTTCGGCTCAGCCAAGGCCGTTTCGCGCGCGAGCGTCGCCGATCTTACGACGGTTGCAGGAATCTCTGCCGATACCGCGCAGCGAATCTACGATTTCTTTCACGATCGGGCGGGATAAACCACCTTGTGCGGGCATTGGACGCTGGCGATAAGGCCCACGGTTGCCCTATTTTCGCGCCACTGCGCGGCCACTTCTGCGCAACCGATTTGCCGCAATTCGAAAGCCTTGCCGTGCCGAAACCGAAGACTGTCATCATTGCTGCTTTTTCCGCTCTTGCGTTCGCCGCCTCGGCGCATGCGGACGATCAATCGTGGGCACCGCTGCTAGCGCCGACGGCAGCCGAAACACAAACGGCTGGCAAGCCGCCGGCCGCAAAGGAACCGACAACTGCTGCCAAGCCGCAGGCGGAAAAAGCCACGCCGGTGACGACGCCAGCAAAGAACCAAACAGTTCAGGCGCCGGCAACGCCCGAAAATTCCGGCCCGGCGGCGAATGCTGCGACCGGAACTGAACCTCCCGCTGCAAGCGAGCAATCTCCGCCGGCTACGCCCGACGCAACCGCTGAGCCAACAGCCGCTCCGGCCCCAGCCGAACAGCCCGCCGCGGCGGTGGAGGCGCCCGCTCCGCCACCACCGCAACCGCAGCCCTTGCCGCCCGAAGTCACGACCACAATCGACAGCGTCGTGCAGGTGATGGAAGGCGCGGAGAAATCTCTCAACGCCATTACCAACGTTGATACGGACCTCGGTCGCTTGCGAGACGAGATCGACGGCGTCATCTCGCGTACGACGCAAACCGCTGACAGCCTGCGTCCCAGACTTTCGGCAATTCAAAGTCAGGCGGAAAAACTCGGCCCCGCGCCTGGGAAAGATGCGCCGCCAGAGGCACCCGCCGTCGCCGCCGAGCGCGCGCGTCTAACATCCGAGTCATCGCAAATCTCAGGCGCTATCAAGACGCTTGAAGTGACGTGGTGGCGTGGCCGCCAGGCGATCGACAAGATCACCGAATTGCGCCTGCAGCTGTTCGTGCGCAGCCTCACCGAGCGGATGGCAAGCCCACTGTTCGCCGACCTCTGGAAAGGCATCGTCCGTGAGGCGCCTTCCGTGTCCTGGCGACTGAATTACAATGCCAACGATTGGTACGACTCGGTAAGCCGCCAGAAGCTCAACGTTCTGCTGTTGATTGCATCTGCGGCCGCCATTTATCTGTTGCTGAAGGCGATCGTCCTGCGCGTCATCCGCTATCGGCCCGATGCAACGGCGATACCGCCGACATTCTTCGAGCGCGCGGCTTCCGCCTCCTGGATTGCGCCCGCCCGTGCCATCCCCGGTGCCGCGACCGCGTGCCTGCTATACGCGGGGTTCGACTATCTCGGCTTGTTGTACTACCCGACTGCAGCACCGGTTGGTGCAGCATTGTTGCGCGCGTCCCTCGTCTACGTCGCGGTATCCGCATTGCTGACGGCCGTATTCGCGCCGCGCGAACCGGAACGTCGATTGATGCAGTTCTCGAACCGCAGCGCACGCCGCATCAGTGGTCATCTGAAAGCGCTGGCCGCCATCTATTCCATCGATCTGGTGCTGACGGCGGTTGCGCAGATCCTCTATTTCCCGCTCTCGATCAGCGTCGTGCAGTCGCTTGTCACCAGCCTCGCCTTCGCGGCCGTGCTGATCGGACTGCTGCTGACACCCTTCGAGCAGCACGAAATGACGTCCCTGCAGCCGACCAGCCGCTGGACGCCGCGCTGGATCAAGATCCCGCTCTGGCTCGCGGCCGCTGCCATCATCGCCTGCTGCCTGCTCGGCTACGTCGCGCTTGGTCGCTTCCTTGCCCAGCAGATCGTGATGACCGGCGTCGTGACGCTCGTCGCTTCCCTGCTGTTCCTGGCCATCCGCGCGTTCACGCGCGGTGCCGATAATAGCGTTGGATCGTTCCTCGAGGACCGGATGGGCTTCGACACGGTACGACGCAAACAATTGAGCTGGGTGACCGAAAGCGTCTTGTCGCTGGCTGTTGCCATGCTGGCGTTGCCTGTCCTGCTGTTGCAGTGGGGTTTTTCCGCTCCCGACATCCGCGACTGGTTCAAGTCGCTGCTCTTCGGTTTCGAGATCGGCCAGTTCAGAATCTCGCTCGTCCGCATCATGATCGGCGCGCTGCTCTTCATAGCGCTGTTGATCGTGACGCGCATGGTCCAGCGCCGTCTGCGCGAGAACGTGCTGATCCAGCCCAAGATGGACCCCGGCATCGCCAACTCCATCGACACGGCCGTCGGCTATGCCGGCACAGCGCTCGCGGCTATCGTCGCGATCTCATACGCTGGCTTCGACATCACGAACCTCGCCATCGTCGCCGGCGCGCTTTCCGTCGGCATCGGCTTCGGCCTCCAGTCGATCGTCAATAACTTCGTCTCGGGCCTCATCCTGCTGATCGAGCGCCCGATCAAGGTCGGC
>CADECN010000196.1 GCA_902825785.1 uncultured Hyphomicrobium sp.
CCACTGGTGGCGTCGGCGCTGCTGAACGCGCCGAGAACGGCGCGCTTGCACCGATCAATGGACGCACACTCCTTCCCGGCGATCTGCAGAATTACGCCGGCGCCGGCTCGCGCGTCACAACCGCCGATCTTGACGAACAGCATCCTCTAACGGCGCACGAAGCGCTGACCAATGTCCCAGGCGTCGTGACCGTCAATGACGACGGCATAGGCCGCCATGGCGGCATCGGTATCCGCGGCTCGGCACCGAGGCGTTCGCGCAAAGTACTAATCATGGAAGATGGTCAGCCGATCAACTTCGCGCCCTACCTCGATTCCTCTTCCCACTACACGCCCCCCATCGAACGTGTCGAAAGCCTAGAAGTCGTCCGCGGCTACGTGGTGAACCAGGGCCCGCTGAACAACTTCGGTATTGTCAACTTCCGTAATCTGTCGCCCTTCGGCGACAACGAGACGGTCATTAAAGCCGGCATCGGCCACACCTGGGATGTCGACAAGGACTGGAACAATTTCCGCCACGTTCACACCCGTCAGAACCTCGGCAACTGGGGCGTGGTCGCCTCTTACTCCGGTTCGGAAGTTGGTGGCTCCTGGGACAATGAGGTCCTGCGCTACAACGATTTCTACGGTGCCGTCGGGGTGAAAGGGTCCAATCAAGACCTGACGGTGTCAGGCGGCTTTTTCCGGCAGCGCGACAACTATGACGAAGACAACTTCCTGCGCGGTGATTTTTCCGATTTCATCGCGAACGGCCGCCGCAAGAGCGGCAACGGTTCACCTGACGCGCCGGGCGACTTCGAGGCGTCTTTCGGTCATGACCTAAGCACCTACAATGCCGATCATTACCGCTTGCAGATCGCGCACAACTATTACTTCGACAAGAACACGACGCTGACGACCCGGCTTTACGGCGCGGAGCACGAACGCGCTCGCTTCTACCCCGGCCAGACGGCCGAGTACGACGATGACGGCAACATCGTCGACCCAATCACCGAATTGGAAATGGAAGGGCGTGACCGCCTCTATCGGAACTACGGCATCGATTCCCGTTTGGAATTCGCGAACCTTCCTCTGTTCGGCGGCATGAAGCACGACGTGCAGGTCGGCGTGCGCTACGAGCGTGAAAAGTTCCGCAACCGAAATACCGAAGGGGATGGGGGCGAGGTTCTGACTTTCGACAATCGGGGTGAGCTCGACGAACAGGAAAATTTAGAGGCCAACGCATTTGCCGCCTTTATCCAGACGGCAATTCACGTCACTCCCACACTCACGGTGACGCCTGGGCTTCGCTTTGAGCACTACGAGACGTCGTTCCGAGGCGTCGTCGGAGAAGATGAAGTACTTGAGTTCTTCGAGCAGTTCGGACCACTGAAATCGGAGCACAATAAGCTGTTGCCAGGCATTGCGTTCGCCTGGGAGGTTGCGCCCCGCTCGACTATCTACGGCAGCTACCATCGCGGTCTAACACCCCACATCATCCGCGACGTTCTGGGCGATCCCTTCGAGGAAGCGCTGGAAGCCGGTGAAGCCGCTCAATTTGCCGCCAACTACAACATCGACGACGAAATTGGCGACAACTTCCAGCTTGGCTATCGCACCACAGCAATGCGAGGCATCGCGCTCGATTTTGCCGTGTTCCATCACCGGATCAAGAACTACCAGTTCGGCGAGGCCTTCCAATCGGATGACGGCGACCGCGTCTTTTCGGCTCTCGACGAGGTCGAATTCACCGGATTCGAAATTGGCTCGCGCTTCGACAGCCGGCCGTTCACGGGCGGCCCGTGGAACGTCTTCGCCGAAGCCGCCTACACCTACACGCATTCGGAGATCGAGAAGAACGAAGCCAACCCGCTGACAGTTGGCAACGAAGTGCCCGAAAGCCTCAAGCACTACGCTAACCTGACGCTCGGCATCGCCTATAAGAATTTGTGGGACGCAAGCATCACCGCAACGCATCGCGGCGGCTGGTACGTTGACGACGAGAACACCGAGGATTTCGAGCTCGACTTTAGTGAAGACGGGCCCGAACTCGAACCCGGACGGGTAGACGGACAATGGTTGTTGTCGGCGCGCGGCAATTACCACCTGTCCGATAAACTCACCCTTTGGGCGTCAGGTCAGAACCTGACGAATGAATTCTACCTGGCGGGCGTCGAGGACGGCGTGAAACCCGCGATCGCCCGTACGGTGATGGGCGGCATTACGATCAAATTCGACTGATCCACCCGCACCGGGTTAGGCCAAAGGCCGCCTCCCATCCCGTCGGAGGCGGCCTTCGACTTTTTGGCAATCAAAGCCGAGCGTCGTAGCGGGAGAGTTTTCCGGAAAACGCTTTCAGCTGAATTGCGTTGCTCATGCGCAACAAATCATCCCGACTGATGCCAGGATAACTTCCCATTTGGGAATTAATCTGGGTTTTTTGGAATACATTGGAATTTACGCCCAACGCGCTTCTCAAACATCGTTGTCGAATTGCTGGGGATGCGAGTCCGTAACGGGAAAAAATTCCCGGATTCGCGAAACTTGGCTTCGAAACGATACTTGGGGGGGAGCGTAAAAGATGCGCACGCGCGCTTTTGGAGTAGCAGCCGGTTTGTTGATTTCGACATCGGCAATCGCCCAGGAAGCCACACAGGATCCGCAGGGTGGGGCCAATCCGCAACTCCCCGATGTCGAGGTCATACAGCAACAGCCCACACCCCCGGCACAGGCGGCTGCAGCCCCAAAACCCAAGCCAAAACCGACTGCAGCGGCGGCCAAGCCGAAGCCAAAACCGGTGCAGCCGCAGGAGGTCTTTGAGCCGGTCGAACCAGCTGCTGCCGATCCGGCGCAGATTCTCCCCAACTCTCCTTACGGCTCGCCGGCGGCCACGGGTGCCGCAGAGCGCGCGCTACAGTCTGCGCAAACGCCGGTCAACCCGACGCAAATCGTGCCGTCAAACCTTGATGGATTTTCCGCGGCCGCGACCAACGTTACGCCAAATTTGCTTCAAGAACGTCAGGCGAGCGATCTCAACCAAGCGCTGACGCGCGTTCCCGGCGTCATCGTCATCAACGACGATGGTCTCGCCCATCACGGCGGCATCGCCGTGCGCGGTTCGCCGCCGCGCCGCTCGCGCAAAATGCTCATCATGGAAGACGGCCACACCAGCAACCTGGCGCTCTGGCTCGACCCTTCGGTGCACTATTGGGCTCCCATAGACCGCATAGAAAGCATAGAAGTCCTTCGCGGCACCGTGCTCACGCACGGACCGAACAACAACTTTGGTGTCATCAACGCGCGCAACCTGTCACCCTTCGGACCTGATGAGACCGTTATCAGTTCCGCCATCGGCTTCACCCGAAATAAGGGGGGCACATTCAGGCCAATTATAGAGGCCGAACTCGACGACGGCGAAGTCGACGTGGATTTCGGCGACCCGGTATCGAAGGGGTCATCCACAGACGTGTCCAGCCGCTGGCACGTGCACACGCGCCAATCCATAGATAACGTTGGCGTGGTCGCGTCCTATACCGGAGCTGATGCACAGGGCAACTGGGACACGGAGCGACTGCGTTTCAACGATTTCTACGGAGCTATCGGCTGGAAAGGGCAGAGTTCGGATCTGGTCGTCTCATCTTCGTACGCGCGCCAGAAGGACGATTACGACGAGCAGAACTTCCTCGGCGGATTTGAAGTCGAGGCCGGTGATCAAGCGGAGGCAGCGCGAATAGCGGCTGGCCTAGCCGAGCAGCAGTTCTATGGCGTCGGCCATTGCAAGACGTGCTTCGCGCCCGCTGCTGGGCTCAATACGTACACCGGCGAGATTTGGCGCGGGCAGGTCGTGCACAACGCCTACCTCGACCAGGACACGACGATCACATCACGCGTCTATGCACAGTACCATCGCCGAGACCGCTATCAGCTCTTCAACTTTGCGTCGGATCCGAGCGGCATACCGGGCGAAGAGCCGGAGGTTGAGGAAGGTGACGACGGGCTGAGCAATATCGAACTTGGCCTCGACAGCATGTTCGGGCGCCTGCGAACATTCCGGCACGTCGGCGGCGAAGTGCGCGGCGAGTGGGCCAATCGCAATATCCTGGGATTCAGGCAGGATCTGCAGGCCGGCATCCGCTACGAATATCAGGACATGACCAACAAGAATGTTATCGGCCGCGAGGACGAGATCCTTAAGGACGGCAACAAAGGTGTGCTGACGTTCTTTGATCGTGAACTCGATGCGAATACCGTCTCGGCCTTCTTGCAGACCAACATTTACGCGGCGCCCGACTTCAATGTCGTGCCCGGCGTCCGCTTCGAGTGGTTTGAAGTAGGTCGCAAGAACCGCGTCGTCGCGGCGGAAGAAGGCGAAGCTGAATTCGAAGGCGGTTCGCTCGAGATCGAGGGCATCGACTTCTCTCCCGACCCCGCGACCGAGCGCTTCTCAAGCTTCAACGCTTTGCCCGGTGTATCGTTCGCCTACACAGGTTTTCACAGGACCACGATATTCGGCGGATACCATCGCGGCCTGACGACCACCGTGCTCAGGAACGAGGATTTTCCGGCGCCCGACGAGATTGGCGACAATTTCAACCTTGGCCTGCGCAGCTCCGCGATCAAGGGTTTCGACTTCGAAGTCGTCGGCTTCCACCAGCGGTTCAAGGATTTCCAGTTCGGCGAATCGTTTTCCGCTGTCGCGACCGATCGCGAGTTCGGACGAGCCCAAGAGGCGGAAATCAACGGCGTCGAACTGTTCGGACGCTTGAACTCTAGGCCCTTCACAGGCGGCCCGTTCAACCTCTTCGCAGAGGCGAACTACACATACGCCCGAAGCATCCTGACCAAAGCAATTTCCGTCGATGACGAGGGAGATATCGTGAACAACAGCGGCAACAGAATTCCTGAAGTGCCGTTTCATGTTGCCGCCCTCACACTCGGCATCGAGAAGCACACTGGCTGGCGGTGGGACGCCAGCGTGACCTGGACGTATCGCGGTGCATTCTTTACCGACGCGGCGAACACACCGTTTGGCTACGGGTTCGAGGTGGAGCCGGAGGATCCCGGCGAATTCGAGATTGAGGAAGCGGGCGAAAACGGCGGCGTACCGTCTGTATGGCTGCTGTCGGCGCGTTTCAACCTCGATATCGGTGAAACCGGCGCCAGTATCTTCGTCGCCGGAGACAACCTGCTCGACGAACTCTACATCAGCGACCGAGAAGACGGAATGAAACCCGGCCTCGGTCGGACCATCTGGACTGGATTCAAGTATAAGTTCTAGGCCCGAAGACCCACCCGGCTTTCTGGCAAAGGCCGTCTCCAACCCGTCGGAGGCGGCCTTTTTTCATTCACTTGTTGCGGCACGACATGGAACGCACGGCTCGTTTTCTCGGAGGCACCCTCTTCGACGATTGAACCGTCTGCGTCACACTCCGCGCAAAACCGAAAATGATCAGCTTTCAGAATTTCCTTCGAACCTCCGTACGAATACCAAAGTTATCTTCTGCCGAACCTTCCTGGATTTGATAGGTGGCGTCGGCACGGAACAACCAAGCCCGATCGATGGGAACCTGATAGCGAACGCCGAAGCCGTATTGCGGATCTTGTGCGCCGATGCCGTCGTTCGAGAAGGGCTGAACCATGGCCACTTCGAAAACGAGTTGCTGATCGAGATTGAAAAGATACTGCAGACCAATCGCGCCGCCCCAGGCATCCGAACCGGAATCGTCAAGTTTCGGATAGCCCGTTAGCGCATCAGTCTCGAAATTGATGCCCACGTTCTTCAGAATGCCAGCGTTGAAGCCATCGACAAGCGGTTGCGGGTTTCCGAAGCCGACGAAGAAGTTGGCATAGGGAAGCAGCGTGCTCGGCAGCCCCGTGATCAGGCTGTTTTCCGAAATGATCGCCACGCCATCGCTGCTGCCTTCGGGGTCGTCTCCGAAGTTTGCGAAGACGCGCGTGGAATTCGATACCGTGTTGTAGTAACGGCGCGTGTACGCCGCCGTGAGGAAGTGTGTCAGCAGGCCCGCCTGCTCGTCTCGTCCGTCGATAAGCCCATAACCGGCTTCGATGTAACCGTCGAAGGCATCGATGAAAGTGGTCACACCATAAAGATTGGCGACACCGTCGTCGGCGCCGATGATGCCCGGATTGGTGACTTTGTCGAAGCCGGCAAAAAAAGTAATATCGAAGTTTGAGAGGCCAAGCGCCGCCGAGTTCTTGGCAGGCAGACTGACGGCTCCGCCGAGAATCGCGTCGTTGGCCCAGATGCCGTT
>CADECN010000197.1 GCA_902825785.1 uncultured Hyphomicrobium sp.
AATAAGGGCCCAGTCTGTGGCGTCTGCTCGTTCGAGCGAGCCGGCACTCGATCCCCTGGAAGACGGCCCCGCCGCGCCGGGCGGGCCGCACTATCATGCCCCGATTTGGCTTCACGACGACACGCGCGCGGCCGCGATCCTGGCTGTCCCCTCGCACCCGGCTTTCGAACGTCTGCTGGCGCGTATGCCGCTCAACGTCCGCCAGTCGCTGACACCGGAGCAACTTTCGGCCCTGGCGCGCGCCACCCTGCCGGTCGTGACGCGCCATCCGCTCGACTACCGCATCAGCCTGCCCTTCTTCGGCCGGCGCTATTACCTGACAATCCTCGGCGGCCGCGAGCGCCGCAACCGCGATCGGCTGCTGCGAGAAGGCCAGCTCGCGCTGTCGCGCGCTACCGCCGCCTATAGTCTCGGTCTTGGCGTTTTGACGGCGCTCGCCGTGCTCGCTGCCGTGCTCGCGCTGTATGTCGCAAAGACGCTGCTCGGCGTCGACCTGATGGCCGATCAGTCGGCACTTCACGACATGATGTCGAATTGGCCCTGAGCGGCGGCGCTACGGCACGAACGCGAGGAACAGGAACGTTCCGAAAATGACCATGTGAAGAAAGCCGAACAAAACGTTCGTCCGCCCCGTGCCGAACGTCAAAATACTGGCCCCGAAAGTCATGACGAGCAGTGTCACGTCCCGTGCCTCAAGCCCCAACACGAGCTGCGCGTCCATTAAGGCGCTTGCAGCAGCCATCGCCGGAATTGTCAGACCGATGGTTGCGAGGGACGAACCGAGCGCGAGATTGAGGCTCTTTTGAAGAGCGTCGCTGCGCGCGGCATTCACCGCCGATATGCCCTCCGGCGTCAACACAATGAGAGCGATGATAACGCCGGTAACTCCGACGGGCGCGCCCATTGCGCTAACCCCGGCATTGATGACGAAGGCAAACTGCTTGGCAAGCAGCACGACGGCAGCGAGCGCGATGACGAGGAGTCCGACCGCAGTCAGTAGACGGGTTCGTGAGGGCGCCACGAATTCGCCAGGCGGTCGCTCGCCGACGAAATAGTCACGATGAAGTGTCGTCTGTGTATAAAGAAAAACCGCATAGAGAGCGATCGTCGCAACGCTGATGAACGCAAGCTGGCTGCCACTGAAGAGCCGCCCGGGTGCCGATTGGGTATAATTCGGAAGGATGAGCGTCAGAGTCGCCAGAACGATCAGAACGGCGAGATAAATCTTGGCGGATGTGACGTCGAATATCTGCTCGCGGTAGCGGATGCCGCCGACGACAATGCACATGCCGACAAGGCCCGACGTGATGATCATGATGACGGCGAATACCGTGTCGCGCACAATTGTCGTGCTCGCCTTCCCGGTCATCATCAGCGAGATGATCAGCGCCAGCTCAATGATGGTGACGGAGATCGTGAGCACTAACGTGCCGAGCGGCTCGCCCGTCATGTGGGCCACATCTTCGGCGTGGTAGACGGCGGCGAACACCGATGCGACGATAAAAGGCACCAGCATGAGCGCCATCGCGATGCCGGACGTCGAAGACGCGAAATCGTCACCGAAACCGACCGCCGCCGTGGACGCAAAAAATGCGATGCCGGCAAGAGGCAGGAGCCACGTCCACAAAGGTGCGGTCTTCGAGTGAACCATTCTGCTTCGAAAGCTCCAATTGTCGTGCCGCACGCGCGAGCGCGTTCAGGTTCGATTTTAAGCGGGAATCAGACGGTGAACGCCGCCTTTGAGCAGCTTGGCATAGCTATACGCTGGTGCCTAGCGCTGCGGCGCCCTTTTCGGTCGCGATTGGCGCGTCGACGTGTTTCGATGTTTGCGACGGAAGCTAGGGCTGCCAGGGCGTGTCGATGTCGCCGTCCGCTTCCGCCTCGGAGCTATCCGCGCGCTTGATCTCTCTTGCGAGCGCGAACAGCGCGTCTTTCATTCCTTTGCCCGACACCGCGGAAATCGCGAGCGGCGCCTTGCGAGCTGCCTTCTTGAGGCTTGTCAATTTTGCTTCCAGCGTCTCGGCGTCGATGGCGTCGATCTTCGAGAGCGCAACGATTTCTTTTTTCTTGTCGAGGCCCTCGCCATACGCCTTGAGTTCGCGGCGCACGGTTCGATAGGCGACGGCGACGTCGTCCTCGGTCGCATCGACAAGATGCAGCAGGACGCGGCAGCGTTCGACATGACCAAGAAACCGGTCGCCAAGTCCGGCGCCGTCGTGTGCCCCCTCGATCAGGCCCGGTATATCGGCGAGCACGAAATCCACGTCGCCTGCGCGCACCACGCCCAAACCCGGATGCAGGGTGGTGAAGGGATAATCGGCGATCTTCGGCTTGGCAGCGGACACGGAGGCGAGGAATGTCGACTTGCCGGCGTTGGGCAAACCTACCAGTCCGGCATCCGCGATCAGTTTCAGACGCAGCCAGATCGTCATCTCTATACCCGGCTGGCCAGGGTTCGCGTGCCGCGGAGCCTGATTGGTCGCGCTCTTGAAATACGCATTGCCAAATCCGCCGTTGCCGCCGCGCGCGATCTTCGTCTTTTCACCCGGTTCTGTCATATCCGCGAGCAGCGTCTCGCCGTCTTCCGCGAAGACCTGCGTTCCCGGCGGTACCTTGATGATGCAGTCGTCGCCATCCGGTCCGGACCGGTTCTGGCCCATGCCGGGTCTGCCGCTGCCGGCCTTGAAATGTTGCTGGTAGCGATAGTCGATAAGCGTGTTGAGGTTGGCGACGCATTCGATGAACACGTCACCGCCCCGGCCGCCGTCGCCGCCGTTGGGCCCGCCGAACTCGATGAACTTTTCGCGCCGAAAGGCGATACAGCCGTCACCGCCGGCGCCCGACTTCACATAGATCTTTGCCTGGTCGAGGAATTTCACGACGCCAACGCCTTGATTGCTGCCATCCACGGCCGCCGCAGCTCATAGCGCCGCGTCGGCAGATCCTGCCCACGTGCCTCGCACCAGCCGGTGCTTTCCCCCAAGGGGCGAAATCCCAGTTTTGCGATCACGCGTTCCGAGGCCGGATTGTTGGCGAAATGCGCGCAGGTGAACTTTCTAATGCCGCCCTTGGTGAAGCCGTAGTTGATGAGCGCCTCAGCCGCTTCTGTCGCAAAGCCTCGGCTCCAATACGATTTTCCGATCCAATATCCGATCTCGGCGGTTTTGTCGGGCGTGCATGTGAACCCGCACAGTCCGATCAGTTCGCCGTCATGGACGATGCCAAACACGATCTCGCCTTCGGCAAGGCCGTTGACCCAATGCAGCGCCACGTCGGACGAGTAGGGATAAGGTATGCGTCCGGTCATACTTGCGATGTCCCACACGCCCGCCAGCCGCGCGATGCGCGGCGCATCCTCGGGGGCGAGCTGTCGAAGCGTGAGACGCGCGGTTTTCATGGCGGAAAGCATCAGTAACGACAATCTTGGCAGAAAATCAAAAAGGGGACGGCCGCGCCATCCCCTGAAACCCGAAATTCGGGTGCATCTTCCGCCGAAACCCGCAGCTTACTGGGGTTTCACCGAAATATAGATGCGTCCATTGCGCTTGGTCGCGAACTCAACGGTGCCTTCTTCGATCGCGAAGATCGTATGATCGGTACCCATGCCGACGCCCGAACCCGGATGCCACTGCGTGCCACGCTGCCGGCAGATGATGTTGCCGGGAATGACATGCTCGCCGCCGTAGCGCTTGATGCCGAGCCGTTTCGACTCTGAATCGCGGCCGTTCTTGGTCGAGCCGCCTGCTTTCTTTTGTGCCATGTTATCGGTGTCCTCGAATGTCGTCGGCTGCGATCAAGCGCCGGTGATGTCGGTGATGCGTACGACCGAAAGATCTTGGCGGTGACCTTTCTTACGGCGCGAGTTCTTGCGGCGGCGCTTCTTGAAAGCGATCAGCTTCGGCCCGCGCGACTGCTCCACGAGCTCGCCCGTGACCTTGGCGCCCGAAACGATGGGCGCGCCGATCGTAACGTCGGCGCCCGAACCCACCATTAGCACTTCGTTGAATTCGACTTTGGCGCCCGCTTCGCCAGCGATCTTTTCGATCGTGACCAGTTCGTCCTTGGCAACGCGGTATTGCTTGCCGCCTGTCTTGATGACAGCGTACATGGCATATCCTTTCGGCCGTATTGGCCTGTTACCGCGCCCTGTGGCGCCACCGCGCAAAGCGATGGACTTTCAATAGGTTGCCAGGAATTGACCCAGCTGGAGCCTCGGACAGCGCATTGATCGCAGCCAGTTTCCCAGCCCACGAATGGCGGCTTTATTGTCGAGTTGAGAACCGTTGTCAATCGCGTGCGGCGATTGGAAACGCCCGTTTTGCGGGCAATCTCGGCCGCATCGACGCACGCCTTGGAAGCGCCCCGCGTCGGCACCATTAAACATATCTTGTCCGCTTCGGATGCTCTGGAACCCGTTATGCTCTCCCTCAAAACGCGTGACCACGACGAACCGCTTCGCGCAGGCACGGACCTCCCAACCATTCCGATTGTCGAGACCGGACGCGATTTCCCGCTCCAGACGCTTCTGCAACACAAGGCAATGACGGATGCCTTGCTCGATATCGCCTCGCGCCGCTACCCGAGAAAGCTGCTCGAAGGCCTCGACAAGGTTTCGCGCGCCTGGCTGAAGCGCTGGGACAATGCTCATCTCGCCGAAATCGATGCCATCGCGGAGGCTCTTGCGCGCCCCGGGGCTTACTTCTTTTCGGTCAACTACGAATGGGGTTGCACCTGTCGCGTCGCGCCCTCCCCGGATCGAACCTCGGCGCGGCTGACCCGTGTGCTGGATTGGATGACACCCGGGCTCGGACGCTACCTCGTTTGCGCCAAGGTCACGGGCGCACCCGCTGGCCCGTTCGTGCTGTTGACGTGGCCGGGCTACACCGGCGTGCTGCAGGTGATGGCGCCCGGTCGTTTTTCCGCCGCGCTGAATCAAGCGCCGATGCGCAAGGCGGTCGGCATGTTTTACGTCGATTGGGCTGCTAATCGCCGCCGCGTCTGGACCATGCCGCACCCCACGCCGGCGCATCTGCTGCGCAAGGTGACAGAGGAAGCCCGCACTTTTGACGATGCGCGCCGAATGCTGATCGAAGAGCCGATTTCGTCGCCAGCAATCTTCTCGCTGGCAGGCGTTGCGGCGTCGCAGACGACGGTCATCGAGCGCACGGAACGCGAGGCACGCGTCCGGGATGGCGTCCACGTCGCGGCCAACCATTGGGAAGCGGCCGGCTGGTCCGGACACGCACGCGGCATCGACAGTCCAGGACGCGCGCGCATGATGAGCGGTCTCGCGCCCGAACTCGACCCGACATTCCCGTGGTTGCGGCCGCCGATCGTGAACGAACATACTCGTCTGGTCATGGTCGCGGATGCAAGCGAAGGCCGCCTGGTGGCCCAGGGCTACGAAAAAACCGGACCAGCGACGGCACCCCTAGAACTCACATGGCGTGCGGCGGCCTGAGGCTTGCGCTCCCCAATTTGAAAAGCTAAAAGCCCCGCTTCGCCGCAAGGCGCGCTCAGACATCCGGAGAGGTGGCAGAGTGGTCGATCGCGCCGCACTCGAAATGCGGAGTACTCGCAAGGGTACCGGGGGTTCGAATCCCTCCCTCTCCGCCATATTGCCTCAGCACTGACATGTGATCGCTTCCGCCACGCGGTGGACGGCGCGCGCCTCCAACAAGGGCGATCGTCCCACGCGGTCGATGACTGCTTGCAACGAAGGCGAGTTTTGAACGGCGTCGTTAGTTCTGTGACTTCTGATTTGCCGTCCGAACAGCGCACCCACGCTGACATCTAAGGCGACCGCCAACTATGGCGCTGGTGTTGTTGTCGGTGGCGGCTGTTGGCTTGGTGGCGTCGCAGGAGCAGCTTCGGGCGCGGGTGCGGGCGTGGCTGGTGCTGCAGGTGCGACTGCTGGAACCGACGCGCTTACCATTTTTGATGACTTTTCGCTGACGTCACCCAGATACTTGCCAACCGTCGCCGCCGTGACGATGAGGGCGAGGGCGATTGTCAACATGAGTGCGGCGAACCCGAGGCCAGGCGCGCCTTCCCTTTTGCGTTCGTCCATAGCTATCTTCCTGTGTTTGATGGGTTTCCGTTTGATCGACCGTACCTGTGGATTTTCGACGAAGCTGTCGAAATGTCGTCCGGACAGCGCGTCAAATCCGGAAAGGTCAGTTAGTCCATCGAAATAGCGCTACCGAGTAGGCGCGCGGTCCGCTCCATGTCGCTCAGCCGGTAGATCAT
>CADECN010000198.1 GCA_902825785.1 uncultured Hyphomicrobium sp.
CTTGCACCCACCGCGAGCGAAGCACGCGATCGCCCCGGAACGCCGAATAACGAACGCGCCTACGTGTGCCAGTCCTTCAACGGCTCGCCCGCAGTTTGCGTGAACTTCGATAATACGGCCACCGAACGCGTGTTCTTCGAGACCGAGTTCACCGGAAACGGTGAGCACGTCAGCCCGCGGCCCAAGGCCGAGTGTCTCGACCGGATGCCGGCGCCGAAGAACTGCAAGAGCAACAAGCTCGGCTGCGCCATCAATACGATTCAGCAGATGAAGATGGCCTGCCATGCCGGCCGCAGTTTCCTCGGCCGCAGATCGGGTGACGAATCCTGGGGCCGGACCGGTGCCACGAACCGCGATGACTTCTTCCTGCCGTATCCGCCTGAGGGCTTCCGCGTTGCCAACCTCGAGCCGGGCACGGAGTATTGCTTCCGCTTCCGGGCTCGCCGCGTGAGCGACGACGTCGTCTCGCAGAACTGGTCGAACTGGGCCTGCGCCACGACGCCTGGCGACGTGGAGGCAGAACCGCAGCCTCAGGTCTCGCGGCCAAGCCCTCCGTCAGCGGTCACGGCCGAGTTCGTGCCGGGTGGCAAGGATTATCGCACGCATCCGCCGAAGGTCATCGTCAAGTGGCGGCCCGCGAAGGGGGCCGAGACGTACAGCATCGACAAGATGCAGTCGGGCGACCTGAAGGCCGGCGGCAGCTACGAGCCCGTCACGCCCGGCAAGGGCAGCGACATCGAGCTGATGCAGGTCTTCGATGAACTGACGTCGGACGAGACCGAGATCATCGAGTCGTCGGGCATCACGTATCGGGTGTGCGCCGTAAATGCAGCAGGCAAGGCGTGCTCGCAGAAGTCGACGTACGCCATGCTCGACGGCGTGCAGGACCAGTCGCACGCCAACTCCGACGACATCGCGACCGCGCCCCCGCCGCCTCCGACGCAGGTTCCGCCGCCGGAAAAATCGTCGCCCGCCCCGATCCCGCATGCCGAGGACATGGTCGCGGTGCCGGATGCGATCAAGGTGCTCGTCAAGCCGGGCAAGTTCGGCTCCAAGATCATGACGAAGTGATGCCATGACAACCGATCGCAAACTCGGCGCACAGCGCCTTCACAAATCGAGCTACGGCGTCCTCGCCGTAGCTTCGCTGGCCGCCTTGGCCGGACTACCATCGAGCGATGTCGTCGCCCGCGACCGGCCCGGCACGCCCAACCTCGAAAGGGCCTGGGTGTGCGATCCGCGCGCCGGTTCATTATCCGTCTGCGCAATATTTGATAATACCGCGACCGAGCGCGTGTTTTTCGAAACCGAGTTCAAGATCAACGGCGTCGCGCCCGCCGAGCGTCCGCAGGCGATCTGCCTGGGTCGTGTTCCTCCGCCGAAATGCGATCTCGAGGACAAGTTCGCCTGTCCAAGGGAATTGGAGCGTCAGCAGGCGCCAAAAACGGCCTGCCATGCTGCCCGTAGCTTCAATGGGCGGACGCCTGGAGACGACGTCGAGGGCCGAACCACTGGGTACTACAGACCGAAGCCATGGCTTGCCCCTGTTTTGTCCGAAGGTCTCCAGCTTACGCATCTTGAACACGACACCGAGTACTGCTTTCGCTTCCGCGCGCGGCGGACCGAGGACGCCGTGGTCTCGGAGAAGTGGTCGGCGTGGGCGTGCGCGACAACGCCGCCTGTGCACATTGCACCCAAAAAGCCCGGGCCGCCGTCGGGTGTGACGTTGGATTATTACGACACGGGCAGAGAGCGCATACCCTACTCTGCCGAGTACTCCTACGCCACGATGATCGTCGCCTGGAAGTCGGGGCGCGACGCTGCATCTCATCGCGTCGAGGTCAAGTCGGCGGGCAGCAGGTTCTCGCGGATCGCCGAAGTCCGCAGCGGCGAACGGCTTCGAGTCGTCGACAAGTTGGATATCTTTGGGAAACGCAGCTACGAGCAATTTGAGCTTGTCTATCGCATCTGCGCCGTCAACGAGTCGGGCGAAGCATGCATCAACAAAACCATATTCGCGGCGCAGTCGAATGTTGGCAGAGTCCAAGACACGACGCACGCGAACTCGGACATTCTAGCAAAGCCGAAGGAACCTGCGCCGCGCACGCTTCCGACCCACGCCGACGACATGATGGAGGTGCCGGACGCGATCAAGGTGCTGGTCAAGCCAGGCAAGTTTGGCTCCAAGATCATGGCGCGGTGATGCGACAAGTCTCGATCCGATGGTCCTCCGCAACCGTCGCGAACCTCTAGCTGGCGACGCCTGCGGCCCCCGGCGGGCCGTCGAGGCTCGCCAGCATCGACATGGCGGTTTCGCGCGAGCCCTGCACGACGTCGGACGCGCCGTAGTCGCGCAGGTATTTCTCCTCAGCGTCCGAGTGCGCCCGCGCCACGATCGGCAATTGCGGATTGGCAACGCGCGCCTGCTCGACGATTTGTCCGGCCTCGAAGCAATCGGGCACCGCGATCACGAGCAGTTTTGCGTCTTTCAGATTGGCGGAAGCCAGCGACGTGACCGCGTTGGCGCTGTACGCATCGACCCCGCGCTCTTTCAGCTTCGCGACCTTGTCCTCGTTGTCCTCAAGCACGAACAACGGCACCCCGCGTTCGATTAGCGTGTCGCCGACGATGCCGCCGACGCGGCCATAGCCAACCAGAACGGTATGCCCTGTGAGGGGGGTGACATAAGCCGGCTTTGGTTTCGGCTTCGGTTTCGCGGGCGCAGCCTGCGGCGTGTTCATCGCGGCCGCCGGAGCCGAAGCGGTCGCCCCTGACGCGGCCGCCTCTTCGCGTTCTCCGTATTTGTTGATCAAGTAGAACAGCAGCGGGTTCAGCATGATGGAAATCATCGCACCCGCCAGGATGAGCTCGCGTCCCTCGGTCGGCAGCAGCTTCAGCGTGACGCCGAGCCCCGCAAGGATGAACGAGAATTCGCCGATCTGCGCCAGGCTCGCCGCGATCAGCAGCGCGGTACGCATCGGATGCCCGAAAGCCAGCACGATCAGCATCGCGGCAATCGACTTGCCGAGCACGATAATGGCGACGACGCCCAGCACATAGACCGGCTTTTCGACGAGGATCATCGGGTAGAACAGCATGCCGAACGAAACGAAGAACAGCACCGCGAAGGCGTCGCGCAGCGGCAGCGTTTCGTTGGCCGCCTGCTGACTGAGCTGCGACTCGCTCAAGATCATGCCGGCGAAGAAGGCGCCGAGCGCGAACGAGACGCCGAACAGCTTGGCCGCTCCGAACGCGACGCCGAGCGCGATCGTGAGCACGCCGAGGCGGAAAAGCTCGCGCGAGCCGGTGTGCGCGATGTAGTGCAGAATCGCCGGGATCACTTTGCGGCCGACGATCATCATGACCGCGAAGAAAGCCACCACCTTCAACAGCGTGAAGGTAAGCGCCATGCCGAGGCTGCCGTGTTCGCGCACGAGTTCGCTTCCGGCGGCGCTGTTGGTCAGAAGCGGTGCGACTGCCGGCAGAATGACGAGCGTGAGGACCATCACCAGGTCCTCGACGATCAGCCAGCCGACAGCGATGCGCCCCTGCGGAGAAGAGACGAGCCGGCGTTCCTGCAAGGCTCTGAGCAGCACCACGGTACTGGCGACGGAAAGCGCGAGGCCAAGGACAAGACCGGCGCCCAAGTTCCAGCCGAAGGACAGCGCCAGCGCGACGCCCATCAGGGTCGCAACCGCGATCTGTACGAGCGCGCCTGGAATGGCGATGGAGCGAACGGACAAAAGGTCGGAAAGCGAAAAATGCAGGCCGACACCGAACATCAGCAGGATGACGCCGATTTCGGCAAGCTCGTTGGCGAGTTCCTGGTCGGCGACGAAGCCTGGAGTGAACGGCCCGACGGCGACGCCGGCGAGCAGATAGCCGACGATGGGCGAGATACGCAGCCGCTGCGCAAGCGTTCCCAACGCGAAGGCGAGTGACAAGCCTACGACGATCATGGCGATAAGCGGCGTATCATGCGACATAGACGGACGGCCCCTCCTGGTCGGCCGTAGCGTTTCGGACTGCGCTTGGGGATTTCGTTCAGCGCACATCGCAGCAGGAATGAGCGCGCGACGCAACCATATTCGCGGCGCATGAACGCAAATCCTCGCGCCACGGCGCGGCTTGCACGTTCGAAAACGCTTGTGGGGCACGCAACTAGCCGCGGCCGTGCGATGATTTGCAAATTCGGCGATGCGGCAAGAGCGCGTCACCAAGTGCGATGGGTCTGTGGTGGCATGAGCGCTCGCCTTCGGTGTGCAGCACACATGCGCGCAAACGCGTGCGTGATGACGTGTGAGAAAATGCAGCGGCCCTGTCGCATCCGCGAAAAGAAAGGTTGGCGGGCGCGTCGCGCGTTGGGCTTGAGGCCGCCAAACCGGCGTGGCCCTCACACGGTATTCTACCGGGACGGTAGCGACGCCAATTGCGCGCCAATTCGATTGCGCCTTTAGAGTGCGAAATCGTCTGCGCAATTCGCCTTAGTTCTCGTGAGTTTGATTAAGGCTCCATTAGGCGATGACATGCTAGAGGTTGCAATGTCGGGCGACATGCAATTATAAGGAAGCGTATCGCTACCGGCTAGTGTTTCACCGGTTCGGGAGCTTTATGTAATGGCAACAATAAGTTATTCGCAGCCGTTCGACGCCGCCAATTTCTGGGCATCACCCACGGGTCTCGGCCTTTTGAGCGGCCCGGACCTGCTTGGTCTGACGACATATCGCTATCCGTCGGCGGCCGGTTATATCGAAGTTACCGGCAGCGGATTGGCGCTCAGTATTCTCAGTATTCCGCTGCTCGGCGTATATACGGATATCAAAGTCTATTCCGACGCCGGTTATTCCAACGAGATCGCCAGCTTCCATTCCGAAGACCCGCTGCCGTTCCTGCTTTACTTCTCGGGCACCGTGCAGGGCCGCCTGTCCGGCAACGACATTTTCATCGGTTCGGCGGGCGACGACACCATTTACGGCTACGACGGTGATGACGTCATTCGCGGCAACGGCGGCAATGACACGATGGAGGGCGGCCACGGCGACGATACCTATTTCGTCGATCAGGCAGGCGATGTCGTCGTCGAGCTACCCGCGCACGGCATCGATACTGTGCGCGCGTCCGTCAACTACACGCTGGGCGCGGGCCAGTCGATCGAGGTGCTGGCGACAAGCGACGATGGCGGCTCGGCGCCGATCCGCCTGACCGGCAACGAACTCAACCAGACGCTGATTGGAAACGCAGGCAACAACGTGCTCGACGGTCGCGGCGGCGCCGATGCGATGATCGGCGGCGCGGGCGACGACTGGTATTACGTCGACAACGTCGGCGATACGATCACCGAACTCGCAGGCGGCGGCTCCGATATCGTCTGGTCGTATTTGTCCTGGACGGCGGGAGCGAACATCGAGTCCGTGCGGCTGCTCGGCACCGCGGCGATCGATGCCACCGGCAATGAACTCGACAACTATCTGGCCGGCAATTCCGCCAACAACACGCTGATCGGCGGCGGCGGCAACGACGTGCTGACCGGCGGCGCGGGCGCCGATACCATGATCGGCGGTGCGGGCGATGATTTCTACGTCCTCGACGATGTCGGCGACATTGCCATCGAGACCGACGCCTCTGCCGCCGGCGGCTTCGATACGCTCTGGTCGTTCGTGACGACGACGGCGGGCGCCAACATCGAGGCCATTCGCTTGCAGGGCGCGGCCGCCATCAACGCCACCGGCAACGAACTCGGCAACCTGATGACCGGCAACGCGGCCGCCAACGTCATGGATGGCCGCGGCGGCAACGACACCATCCTGGGCTACGGCGGCGACGACACCTTGCGTGGCGGCGACGGCCACGACCGCCTCGAGGGCGGCGACGGCAACGATACGATCGAAGGCGGCGCGGGCAACGATCAGCTGATCGGTGGCACCGGCGCGGATACGATGATCGGCGGCGCGGGCGATGACTGGTACTACGTCGACAACATCGGTGACACGGTGACGGAGACCGACCCCTCCGCCGCCGGTGGCTCGGATATCGTCTGGTCGTACCTGTCCTGGACCGCGGGCGCGCACATCGAGTCCGTGCGCCTGCTCGGCACGGCGGCCGTCGACGCGACCGGCAACGAACTCGATAATTATCTGGCAGGCAATTCGGCCAACAACATTCTGATCGGCGGCGGCGGCAACGACGTGCTGACCGGCGGCGCGGGCGCCGATACCA
>CADECN010000199.1 GCA_902825785.1 uncultured Hyphomicrobium sp.
CGTTTTGCCATTGCGAGACCTTTGCCCCGGCTCCCGCCGGTTATGAACAGTGTCTTACCCTTCAATGAACCCATGGCGTTCCTCGAGCGCACTTCGTTTTGCGGGAAGTCTATCGCGTCGACGGCCAATAGCCAGGGGGCGCCCTAGACCTCGCGAAGAAGAAACTTGCGCCGTATCCAGCGGAATGGAGCCGTGACGACGGCCCAGAACTGAACCATGGCCTGCCAAACGAACGCCGGCAGTCCTGCGACCGGCAGAAAGACCAGCAGGTATGCCAGTTCACGCACCAGCCTTCGGGGCCACGCCAAGGTAGGTCGGTTCGCCTCCCCGACTGACACGGCCGGCCAGATCCGCGCCCACCAACCGCGTGCCGTTGCCCAGCCCAGCGCACCGGCCACAAGACCCATCAGATATGGAATTTGAATGTACGTGGGTATTCCGGGAACGAGGCGACCATCGAGTTCGCTTTGGGCGGCACTGTCGCGCGCATGAACATCGACGGCGGCGCTGACCAGTTCTCCCGCGATATTGCTCGCCACGTCACGCGCGGCGTTGGCGGCATCCGCCGCCAAACCCGCGCCGTCCGCCATCGGAACCGCACTCAGTTGAACGCGCCCTGAGCCCTCTGCAGCCGTAGTCAGTTCAAATCCGCCGCGCCGCGCCGCCAGCGTATCGAGAAAATCCCCGAACGTCGCGCCATCGGCCGCGCCCTTGAGGCCGCTGACCTCAAGCGTCTGCCACAGCCAATTGCGGCCGCCCGGCTGACGGCCGGTTTCGTTGCGCAGGATGATCAGATTGACGTCGTTGCGAGATGCAGCGTTGAGCAATTCACTCAGATCACGGCTGACTTCAGGACCGGACGAAGGTTGCATGATCAGCTTGCCGTCGGCGACGCGGCCGGTCACCAAAACCGTCTGCCCCCGCACCCGGTCAAAAGACTGCGACAGGGCTTCCGGCGCCAATATATCGACAGCCGGCAGCTTGCTGGCCCCATCGATCTTCGGCGCCGAAGAGAGTGCCTTTGGAGCGCCCGGCGCCAATGCGAGCGTCCGAATGTTGGATTTATTGAGCGGACGGCTCAGCAGGTACAGCGTTTCATGAAAATCCTCAGGACCGCGAACGGCCATCGTCAGGTTCGGCTTAAAGCGAACCGTAAGATCGAATGGGCCGGCGCCGCGCGTCAGCGCAAATGTGCCCGCATCCGTCACCACGTGGAGATCGGCATCGGCCGGAATCTGATCCAGCGCCGCGCGGTTTCGGACGACCGTGTCTTCCGAAAGATAGAGCGTCAGCTTCGTCTCGCCCGCCTTCACTGCGTCGGGAGCGAGCGCCGGGAGCACGCGCTGCAATTCGTCGGGCGTGCCGGCCGTGAACGTGACGCCTTCGCGATTGGCGAATTGCCAGTGTCCCTCGGGTGTCGCGTGGGCGGCGAGCGCGGCTTTTGGCGCCGATGCAAGACCCTTCAGGTGCGCGGCCGCCTTGCCAACCGGGCCCAAATGGCTCGGCACATGCGCGGCGCCCTTGCCCGCCTCACCGGCTTCACGCGCGATGCGCGACAGCCAGTTCGCATCCGCCGTGGGGGCGCCAGTCGCAACACCCGCACCCACCGCCAATGCCAATGCAATCACCCGCCGCGGCAAATGCATTTGGTCCGATCCCTCGCCTTGTCCTTCGTTCCCCTTGTACAGCAAGCTATCTGCGAAAATTGGGCGGCCGCTTCTGAAAGAACGCTTCGAACGCTTCACGCGCCTCGGGCGACGTAAGGCGCTGTTTGAAATAGCCCGCTTCCTCGGACACCCGCTCGGATACCCCGCTTGCGTCGCCCCGCAACAGCCGCCGGGCAATGTCGAGAGCTTCGGGCGGCTTGGCCGCCAGGCGATGTGCCGCATGCAGCGCCGTCGCCATCAAATCGTCCGATGCGACGACCTGATTGACGAAACCCGCTTCGCGCGCGCGGTCAGCCGAGAACGGATCGCCGAGCACAAGCATCTCGAAAGCGCGCACATATCCCATGACACGCGGCATCAGAAGACTGGACGCAGCTTCCGGAACCAGCCCCAAATCGAGGAACGGCGTGGCAAAGGTCGAATTCGGCGTGGCATAAACGAGATCGCAGTGGAATAGCATGGTCGTGCCGATCCCGATGGCTTTGCCATCGACGGCCGCGACGAGCGGCTTCTGAATGACGGGTAATAGCTGGATGAACCGCAACACCTCGGTTCCAAGGCCGCCGGTGCCTTTGGCCGTCGCCAGAAAATCGGCGATGTCATTGCCGGCCGAGAACACTCCCGGTGAACCGCATATCAGGTGAACCGCGACAGCGCCGTCGCGATCACCGGATTCGATCGCATCCGACAAGGCGTTGTACATGTCGCCCGTCAACGCGTTCATCTTTTCCGGCCGCGCGAGCCGAAGGATCTGCACATGTTCATCGCGCGAGATGTCGACCTGTGCGCTCATGCGAAAACGGCGCCGTGCGCTTCAACCAGCACCGAGCCGTCGCCATTCGTCACCGTATCGGATAGACCGGGGCATTGCGTCAGAAGGTTTTCCGCATAGAAGCGCGCGAGCGCCACGTGCCGCGATCCTTCGGCTTCGTTCAGCGCACCCTTGGCGAGATATGCGCCGCCAGCCGTCAGCCCAAAAAGCCTCAGGTAAGGTGTCGCAGCGGCAAGGGCCGCCTCGGGCGAGGTTTGCAAAGCCTTGCCCATCCACGCTGTCGCTTCACCTAGCGCTGCAAGAGCCGCCGCAAGCCGCTTTCCCGTCAGCCCGAGATCGGCGCGATTCGAAGCCCGCACCGCCTCCGCGATCCCGGCCAGCTCCTTGAAATAGCTGATGACCGCATTGCCGCCGTCAAGCGGCAACTTGCGCATCACGAGATCGATCGCCTGAATGCCGTTCGTGCCTTCATAAATGGGCAGGATACGCGCGTCGCGAAGGTGCTGTGCGGCCCCGGTTTCCTCGACAAAGCCCATGCCGCCATGAACCTGTATGCCAAGGGACGCGACCTCGACGCCGTTGTCGGTGGAGAAAGCCTTGGCAACGGGCGTGAGTAGCGCCGCGCGGCTTAGAGCACCGGCCTTGGAAGCAGCATCGCTTGCAAGATGCGCGTCGTCCAGTGCTCGTGCTGTCGCAAAACAGATCATGCGCGACGCCTGCGTCAGAGCCTTCATCGTCAGCAGCATTCGGCGCACGTCGGCGTGTTCGATGATCGGGCTCATGTCGCCGCTCGCGGGCATGAAGCTCTTGCCCTGGCGGCGTTCCTTCGCGTAGGCGACGGCGCGTTGCGTCGCGCGCTCGCAGATGGCGACGCCTTGAACGCCGACGGCGAGCCGCGCCGCGTTCATCATGATGAACATCGTCGCCAAACCGCGGTTTTCTTCACCCACAAGATAGCCGATCGCACCGCCCTGTTCGCCGAACTTCATCACGCACGTCGGGCTCGCGTGAATTCCGAGCTTGTGTTCCAGGCCCGCGCAGATGACGTCGTTGCGATCGCCTAAGCTGCCGTCGTCGTTGACGAGATACTTCGGCACCAGGAACAGCGAGATGCCGCGCGTGCCAGCCGGCGCATCCGACAGCCTTGCCAGCACCAAATGGATGATGTTCTCCGACATGTCGTGCTCACCGCACGTGATGAAAATCTTCGTGCCGGTTATCCGGTAGGTCCCGTCGCCGCTGCGTTCCGCCTTCGACCGCAGAACGCCCAGGTCCGAGCCCGCGTGCGGCTCAGTGAGATTCATCGTGCCTGTCCACGTACCGGCGATCATCGGCGGCAGGAATCTGCTTTTCATCTCGGACGTGCCCGCGGCCTCGATCGCGTGAATGGCACCCTGCGTCAGCAGCGGACATAGGCCGAAAGCAAGGTTGGCCGAATTCCAGATTTCGCCGACCGCCGATGAAATGACTTCCGGCAACCCTTGCCCGCCGTACTCCTCAGGACACGGCAACGCACTCCACCCGCCTTCGGCGAACTTCTTGTAGGCGTCGCGGAACCCGGCGGGTGTCTTCACCACACTGCCGTTAAGCTTGAGCCCTTCGCGATCCGCGGGCCAGTTGAGTGGCGCGAGCACATCGGCGCCGAAATTGCCCGCTTCCTCGATGATAGCCCGCACCGTGTCGGCATCGAGCCCCGGATAGACTCCAGCGGCGAGCGCCTGGTCGAGATCGGCAGCGGTCTTGAGGGCGTGCAGGATGTCGTCTACTGGAGCCTGATAGGTCATGGCCAATCCTTGGCATTGAAGCGCTGCAGGTTTCGACGGACACTATGCCGAACGCACGGCCGAGCAAACCGGATGATGGAACGTCGGGCGCATATATGCGCGAGCCGACGCAAGAAGCCATTGCCGAAGCGGCAAGTCTGATCGCCACCGGCCAACTTGTCGCCTTCCCGACCGAAACCGTCTACGGCCTGGGCGCCGATGCGACGAACGGCAACGCCGTTGCTCGCATTTTCGAAGCCAAGGGTCGGCCACGGTTCAACCCTTTGATTGTGCACGTCCGCGACTTTGAAGCGGCGCAGCGACTGGGCCGCTTCCCCGAAGTCGCCGCTGAACTTGCGAAGGCGTTCTGGCCCGGTCCGCTGACGCTCGTCGTGAAGCGGAGGGACGATTGCCGCGCAAGCGATCTGGTTTCCGCCGGCCTCGATACCATCGCCCTGCGCGCGCCGTCCAACCCCATAGCACAGCAGCTTTTGGCGAGGAGCGACAGACCCATTGCGGCGCCATCAGCCAATCGTTCCGGCCATGTCAGCGCGACCTTGGCTCGGCACGTCGCCGACGATCTGGGCGATCGCGTTGCGATGATCCTGGACGGTGGCGCAACCACGGGCGGCGTGGAGTCGACCGTCATAAGTCTTGTCGGTGAGCCCGCACTGCTGCGCCCGGGCGCAGTGCCCGCCGCCGACGTCGAAAGGGTGCTTGGAAAGCTGCTGGTACGTCGGCGGGACAAAGATCTCGCCCTCACGTCACCCGGCCAGCTTGAAAGCCACTACGCGCCGCGCGCGACCCTCCGGCTCGATGCCGACGAAGTTTATCCGGGCGAAGCGCTGCTCGCATTTGGCGAAGCGCTGCCGATCCCGTCCGGACGCGTTCTGAACTTGAGCCCGAGGCGCAATCTCGTAGAGGCGGCGGCGAACCTGTTCGCGGCGCTACGCACGCTTGATGCCGAAGGCGCCAGCACGATCGCGGTCATGCGTATTCCGGATGTCGGATTGGGTGAGGCGATCAACGATCGCCTGCGCCGGGCCGCAGCCCCAAGACCAAGCGCGACCTAGTCACCAAAAAGGGCGCGAGGTAACACCGGCCCAAGCAAGGGGCTCTCGATCGCGAATGTCTCGAAGCGCTCGCGAACCTGCGTCACGAAGCCAAGCGGTGAGGGCACGAGCGTCCAGACGAGCGCATAAAGCAGCACCGTGCTGACACCATTGACGATCAAATACCGACGCAGCATGAGACGCCCACGACACACCCGTTAACACTTTGGTAAGTGAAACATGGATGTGCGATAGGGCTCAAGCCTTTTCGAGCGCGAACGTGCGGTTGGTAAATGCAACCGCAGAACGATGCTGGTGCGCGTCGCGCGCGGTGATCGCCGGCGGCCTAACCTTTGAGGCGAACTTTCTCGGCTTCGATCGCCGCAGCCTGCGACGGCCAGCTCGCCCCGATCCAGTCATCTGTGCCGAACAACCAGTACCAAAAGCGGTTGCGGCGATGATAGCGCTCGACCATCGTCTTGCTGATCGCGTCCATGCGTGAAGAGAGTGCGGAAAGCTCACCTGAGCGGCCCGGGTCGCGGTCCAGATGGTTGAGACGGTTGGAGATCATCGCCACGTCACCGGCAGCGTCCGTCCGCCACTGGTCGATTGAGCCGGCAAGGGTGTGCTGGTTCTGGTTGAGCTTCATCAAAGCTTCGTGCACTTCGGACAGATCGTGCGCATAAGCCTGATGCTTGGCGGCGGCCGTCTCGATCTCGGCAGTAAGTGCGCGCTCGACGGCACCGAGCCGTTCGCCGATATCCGTGCCGAGCCGGTTAAGCGAACCGGTGCTATCCTCCAGATATTGCAGAATACCGCCCGCCGAACCGGTGAACGAAATAGCCGACCCGTCCTCGTTGCGCTCCAGCCCCATGACGAGCGACTCAACGCGATTGGCGCTCGCGACGTTGGCGGCCAGCGCTTTCGTAATCTCGCTTTCAAGCG
>CADECN010000200.1 GCA_902825785.1 uncultured Hyphomicrobium sp.
GCTCTTGGTAGCAGAAACGCGGTATGACGGCGCCGGCTTGCTCGCAAGCGTGCATCAGCGTGGTCCCGTCTTCGACCTCAATTGGCTTGCCGTCGACGATGAGCTGCTTGGCCATGCCTACTCCGCCGCTTCTTTGCGATGCTGCGCCTGATACTGATCAATTCGCGCTTCGATGACCGGGCGAAAATGCTTGATGAGCCCCTGCACGGGCCACGCTGCCGCATCGCCCAGCGCGCAGATGGTGTGCCCTTCGATCTGTTTCGTAACGTCGAACAGCAGGTCGATCTCACGCTTCTCAGCCTGCCCGCGTTCCATGCGCTCGAGCACGCGCCACATCCATCCCGTACCCTCCCGGCACGGCGTGCACTGGCCGCAACTTTCGTGCTTGTAAAAGTACGAGATGCGCCGGATGGCGGCGATGATGTCGGTCGACTTGTCCATGACGATCACGGCCGCCGTGCCAAGACCTGAGCCGAGCTTAGCAAGCGCATCGAAATCCATTGTCGCGCTCATTGCCTGTTCGGCCGTGATGCAGCGGACCGAAGACCCGCCCGGAATGACGGCTAACAGGTTATCCCAGCCGCCCGTCACCCCACCGCAATGCTCATCGATGAGTTCGCGCAGCGGAATGCCCATTTCTTCTTCGACCACGCAGGGGCGTTCGACGTGCCCCGAAATCTGGAACAGCTTTGTGCCGGTATTGTTTGGCAGGCCGAGTTCTGCAAACCAGGCCGAACCCCGCCGCAGGATGTCACCGACGACCGCGATGCTCTCAACGTTATTGATCGTCGTCGGTGCGCCATAGAGACCGACATTGGCCGGGAACGGCGGCTTCAGCCGCGGCTGGCCCTTCTTGCCCTCGAGACTTTCGAGCATCGCGGTTTCTTCGCCGCAGATATAGGCGCCCGCGCCGTGATGCACATAAAGATCGAAATCCCATCCGTGCACGTTTTTGCGGCCGATGAGGCCCGCGTCGTAAGCCTCGTTGATTGCCCGTTGCAGCGCCTCGCGCTCGCGGATGTATTCGCCGCGCACGTAGATATAGCTCGTGTGTGCGCGCATCGCGAACGCGGCCAGCAGCGCGCCTTCAATCAAAAGGTGCGGATCGTGGCGCATGATCTCGCGATCCTTGCAGGATCCGGGCTCGGATTCATCCGCATTGATGACGAGATAGCTCGGCCGTGCATCGGCCTTCGGCATGAATGACCACTTTAGCCCGGTCGGAAAGCCGGCGCCGCCGCGCCCGCGCAACCCGGACTTCTTTACTTCGTCGATGATGTAGTCGTGGCCTTTGTCGATGAAGAACTTGGTGCCGTCCCAGGCACCGCGCTTCAGCGCGCCCTTGAGGCTGACGTCGTGAAAGCCATAGAGGTTGCGAAAGATGCGATCGCTATCAGACAGCATCGTTTGACCGTCTCCCGGCTGAAAAGCCCGCTGCGATCAGGAAGCTGATCGCCAGTAGAACAGCTCCGAACACACCCAGCCATTGTTCGCCGCCCCCCGCCCACGAAACGAGTCCCGACGCCGCCAGCGTCGTGAGGCACCAGAACTGGAGGAGCGAATGATTGCCATTCGGCCAGAGCGCTTCGACCAGCGCCGATAGTCCGAGCGTGCCAATCATGCCGATGAGCCAAGCGTGCGTCGGGTTCATGTGGCCGGCCACGAACTGTGTCGCCGCGTGATAGAGGAGTACCGCCGCCACGCCGGCGATCACGAAACGCATGGCGCGCACCCAGGGTGCGCTGTTGATCGTCTGTCGGATGCGGTCCCGCGGCTTGCTGCCGCCGTCCTTTGGAGGCGTATCGATCATCGCATCACCCTTTCGGCCGCTCGCCGACGGCGCTGTCGGGCCGCCAGCCTGCAGCCAGCTTCTGGCACTGCTCGATCCATTTGTCGCGCGCGATCCGGCCTTTGAACCCATCCATCTGAGCTTCAAACCAGGCGACGTCGGCCGGCGTCCACTTGGCTATTTGCTCGAAGTGCCAGATGCCCATGTCGTTGAGCCTCCTGGCCAGAACGTCACCGACGCCCCAGATCAGGCCCAGATCGTCACCCTTGCCGCGCGGCTCCTTAAGCAACTCGGGCGTCGACGCACCGCCGCCCGACGGCCGCTTGGCATATTCGGACTTCATCTTTTCAAGCGCGTCCGATGAGAGCGGCGCACCGCCTCCGCGCGCATTGAGCTCCTTGACGAGGCCGGCATTCGCCAGCGCGGCCAGCGCGGCCGGATTGGGTGCGGTCCCGCCGGGAGACGATGGCGAGGTGCCTTCCGCGACCGCCGCCTTGTGTGCTGGTGACGCGAGCGCGGACGGCTGAACAACCTCGACAACCCCCGCCGGCGCGCTTTCCGCGAACCGCTGGCGCCAAGCGCCCATCACCGAACCGTCGTAGAGCGACGCATCCGTGAGCGTCGTCGGTCCGCCTGCCGGGCACGACGCGCGCCGTCCGATTTGCGAACCGGGCTTGAGCGGCTTGCCCGCCTCGTAGCCATCGATGATCGCTTCCAGCGTCGCTGGCGTCAGATCCTCGTAGGTATCCTTATAAATCTGGACCACGGGCGCATTTGCGCAATTGCCGATGCACTCAACCTCTTCCCACGACAGCGTACCGTCAGGGCTCAGTTGATGCTGCTCTTCCGCAATGCGCCGCTTGCACACGTCCACGAGCGCGCGCGCACCGTTCAGCATGCACGGCGTCGTACCGCAAACCTGCACGTGCGCCTTGGAACCAACCGGAGAGAGTTGGAACATCGTGTAGAACGTCGCGATCTCCAGACCGCGAATATAGGCCATGCCAAGCATGTCGCAGACCGACCGGATCGCCGGTTCCGGCAACCAGCCGCCGCTCTGCTCCTGCGCCCGCCATAAAAGCGGAATGATCGCCGACGCTTGCTTGCCCTCCGGATACTTGGCGATGACGCCCTTTGCCCACGCCGTGTTTTCCACGGTGAAGGCGAATTGTTCCGGTTGATCAGGGTGAAGACGGCGGACGGCCATCGACGAAGTCCTCGCAACGTCACACAAGTTATCGCCGGAATGGCACGCGGCCACGTCAAACGGCGGCCAGTTCGTGGCCGCTCACATACCCCCGACTCTTGTGCTGAGATTAACCTTGTGCGACCGGAACGGTCCAGTGCGTGCGTGACCGATAAGCACGCAATCAGCGCGACTTACGCCTAAGGCAGGAGCCTGCGTCGTTGACCTGCGTCGTGGTGCGACGAAAAGCGCGCTTAAAACAGCGCGCTTACGCAATTCCCCGTATCCCGTCGGACTAGTGCTGGCCCTCGGGCGGCAGATTCGGGTTGGTCGGCAACAACCCGCGCCTCTGCAGCGTCTCGGAGGGACGTTCCGTCGCCCAGCGCCGTTCCGAATAGCCGAGCGGAACGGCCAGCCAGCCGAGCAACAACAAGAATGTTACAATCGGCACCAGGAACAGCCCGATCTGCGAGCCGACGCGCAAAAAGCCGGTCCATACCGCCGCCAGGATCACGCCGAAGGCGATGATGAACCAACCGCCGTCCTCTGCGCCGCGCGCGGTTGCGAACAGCAGGCCGGCCGCCAGCCCGACAAGCCCTATCAACACCGGCACGATCGGCAGATCGGCCTGCAGCGCCCCCATCGGCCAGCCATTGGACTTGGCGAACAGCCTGTAGGTGGCGAGACTAAGCCCCCAGCCCAGCGCCATCACGGCAAGCAGAAACAGGTTGTCGACGAGCAGCATGGCGATACCCAAACGGTGCAAGCGTTCTACGGCACCCAAAGCGGGCGCCCGGCTACGGTTTTGGCAGGGCTTTGCGGCAGGCGCTAGTCGGCTCGCCACCAAGGTTAAGATGACGGGGCCCGCGCGCAAGCCTCCTACAGCAGCGCCCAGTCGTCTGCACCGATTGCCCAGGCCACGATGACCGCGTTTGCGATCATATGGGCGACGATCGGGTCGGATAACCGTTTGGTCCGGTACATCAGTAGTGCGAACAGAGCTCCAGCCAGGATCGCAGCGATCCAGCGTTCATGAAGCAGGCCAAAGGCCAGCGAAGACACCACGAACGCGACCGGACGGAACGTACCAATGGCCACGTTCTCGAACCGGCTAGATACAAGAGCGCGGGCAAGATAGCCGCGAAACGCCAGTTCTTCCGCAATCGGGACGAGCACACCCGCGCCGAACGCCCGCACGGAAATCCATAGCACCGCCGCCCAACCGGGCAGCGTCGCAAGCCAAAGGCCGAGCGCGGCTGGCTCATCGGAGGCAGGTTCCGTCGCGATCCAGATAACGCCGACCGCCAGTCCCGCCACAACTGAAATCCCCGATGCCGCCGTCAGCAGGGGTCGCAATGTATCGCGATAGAGCCAGATCGCGAGCGATACGCCGATCACCTTCAACGCATACAGCCACTGATCGTGCGGCACGAATGCGGAGGCGACCACGCTTCCCGCCATCAAGGCCATGAATGGCGAGAGATAGGCGAGCATGTGTGTCGTGGCTGCCTCGACGCTCGCGATCCGCGCCCGACGCACATGGCCTTCCGCTCGGAAGTACGCGACGCGCCGCGATGCCGCGATGAGCGCCATCGTGACGAACAGGAACGCGATCCAACCCGCCTGCGAATGAAATCCTCCAAGCGCAATTGCCGGCGAGGCGTGAGCGCCAATGCTGATGAGCGCCGCGATCCGGACTGCATTCAGCAGCCAGATCGTGACGATCCCGATGGGGAACAGCAAAAGTGCATGTGGAAAGCGCAATTCGCGACGCGCCGTCCAAAGATAGATGGCGACGAACACGGCGACGAGCCCTGCACCTTCGTAGCCCGAGCAAGGGGCCAAAATGTAAACGTGAAAGTCGCCGACCCCGAGCAGTTTCTCTTCAATCACCAGAATGACCGACGGCTCATAGAGCGTGAGCAACCAGTGCGATAGCGCCAGCGTAGCGCCGGCGAGGCTTTCCCAGCCACCTTGCGCCAGCCCGGACGTCAGAAGCACCGCGAGAGCACCGGCAATCGAGATCGCAAGTTCGAGCGGAGCCAATCGAGGCAGAGAAAAAAGAAGCCGCGGCGGAGCGATCAGGAATATTTGCGACGCGCCGGTCGCGACAAGCAAAGCCGTATAAAGAAGATGCGCGCCCATCGGCTCGCCCGGCATTTGCGAAACCGCATGGCGCGCGGTGATCAGCAAACCGACGCAGGCGATATTGAATATGACGTACCCCGCGAAATTCTGGCCCGCGCGGTAAGCGTCGCGCGCCGCGAGCAAACCTCGCCGCATCGGCCACGCCACGACGCAGAACAATGCGAACGCGACAATCGCGACGCGCGCGACGACAAGCGCGAAACCGATAGGGTCTTGCCACAGAACCCGCGTATGCGGGACACCCGGCACGAGCGTGATGAGCGCAATCTCGAGGGCGATCAAACCCGCCACAAACAAAACGCCGGCCGCGCCGCGAACCCTGTCGCGACACATGCCAGCGTCCAATGCCAGTGTGCGCATGTGATGCCCTCGTCACGCGGCTGGCGTGCAATCAATTCCTAGAATGCGAATGTCAGACCGGCAGGCCTCTGCCCGTCTGCATCGCTTGACGGAAAGCAAAATTAGCGGCGGTTACGGCGATGGGCGATTGCGGCGACGCAGGCGACGAGCGCCATTGCAGCGATGCCGGCGGACGCGTCGATTTCCGGAGCAGCACGACCACCGCCGCCGTTACCGCCGCCACCAAAAATGATGCCGATGATGTCGCCGAGCAGGCCCGCAGAGGCCGGCGTCGAGACGATCGCACTCGCGGCCAGCGCGCTTGCCAGAACCTGCAACCTGGATGTGAGCTTCATTGTTATGCCCTTTTGAGACGCGTCGCTGACGGTATGCAAACCGCCGGCCGCGAGGATACGCGCGTCTAAAGACTGAACAGCATGAGCTTGCGATTAACCTGAATATCGCGGTCAATCCTGCGTATGACTCTTGAAACGCTGAGGGCGCAGGTCCCGTCCTAACGGTCGATCTCGCCGAACACGATGTCGAGCGAGCCGAGGATCGCCGACACGTCAGCCAGCATGTGGCC
>CADECN010000201.1:0-3798 GCA_902825785.1 uncultured Hyphomicrobium sp.
ACGAACAGCGGGTTGTTCTTCTGCCGGCGGCAGAGCACCTGGATCGTGCGCAGCACCTCCTGCTGGCGGCCGATCAACGGATCGATCTTGCCGTCACGCGCCTTCTTGTTGAGGTTAACGCAATAGGTGTTGAGCGCGTCGCCGGGCTTTTTCTCCTCCCCGTCAGCGGAGGCTTGCTCCTCGTCGACGCCGCGCACCGTGCGCGGTTCCGACATGCCCGGACGCTTGGCGATACCGTGGGCGATGTATTGGACGGCGTCGAAGCGCGTCATCTCCTGCTCCTGCAGGAAATAAGCGGCATGGCTTTCGCGCTCGGAGAAGATGCCTACGAGCACGTTGGCGCCCGTCACTTCTTCGCGGCCCGACGTCTGCACGTGCACGATGGCACGCTGCACGACGCGCTGGAACGAGTTCGTCGGCTGCGCGTCGCGTGCATTCTTCGACACGATCGGCTTCAGCTCGGTGTCGAGATACTCAACGAGGCGTCCGCGCAATTGCTCGATGTCAACCGAACAGGCGCGCATCACGGCTGCCGCGTCGCGATCGTCGACCAGAGCAAGCAGCAGATGCTCCAGCGTCGCGAATTCGTGGCGCCGGACGTTGGCGTATTCCAGCGCACGATGCAGAGAGGCTTCGAGATTTTTCGAGAGAGACGTCAATTCAGTCCTACTCTTTCTCCATGGTGCATTGCAGAGGATGGCCATGCTGACGCGAGAAATCCATGACCTGCGTCACCTTGGTTTCCGCCACCTCGTAGGTGTAAACGCCGCAAATACCGACGCCCTTATGATGAACATGGAGCATGATGCGAGTCGCATCCTCCTGTCCCTTACTGAAGAACCGCTGCAGTACAAGCACGACGAACTCCATTGGCGTGTAGTCGTCATTCAACAGTAAGACTTTATAGAGGCTCGGCTTCTTTGTTTTGGTGCGCGTCTTCGTGACGATGCCGGTCTTGCTGTCATCGTCATCACCACCCCGGCGCGGACCATCACCGTCGCCGTCGTTGCCGCCGGCCATCGCGGTCAACGACGATCGCTTTGCGTCCAAATACTCCCGTCTCATTCACACGCCTCTCGTGCGCCGCCACGCGGCCGCGAATGCGAATTCCCGGGCCACAAGGACGGCATCAAATTAGCCTGCTCTGAGTCTCCTCCGAGCCGGCGCGCTGTTGGCCGCAACGCATTCAACGCGATAAGTCTCTGAACATGCGCCCGCGATCGTCCAGTCCTTAATATAGGCAACGTGGCGACTAAAAAACAGAACGGGTCCAACGCCGTCTGTGACTCTGTAGCGGCGGGGCCACGGCGGCTTTCGTGCCAACTTCCGCCGCAAGCGCGCAACCCCGGGAACAGGCCCGTTTTCGGACACTTGTGAACGCGGCTTTGACCTAAACCCTTAACGCTAAGTCAGCACCGCTAGCGTAGCTTTCAAGGCTCGGTCGCCTGGTGGGCTGGCGAATTTACCAGCCCAAAAGGCGCCCCAAAACAGTGCTCTACCGTTTTCGACGGATGGGGCCGGTATGACGGAAACCCGCAAGGGGAACCGCAGCCGGAGTGCAACAGGTCAGGCCGCGCGGTGCCCGCGCCGGCTAAGAGGGTAAGGCGTCTTGCTACGTCAATCGCTCAGTTTTGCGATCTGCGCAGCTTTGTGTTGGTGCGTGTCAGCGGCAAGCCCGGCACGCGCCGACAGTGGCCGCCATGCGGCGATGGTCGTTGACGCCAACACGGGTGCGGTACTGATGAACGAGGATGGCGATTCGCCGCGCCACCCCGCTTCTCTCACCAAAATCATGACGCTCTACCTCACGTTCGAGGCAATCGAGAGCGGCCGTCTGAGGATGGCGGACAAACTGACAATATCGGAGGCTGCGGCGTCGGTGGCGCCTTCGAAGCTCGACCTTGATCCCGGCGAGACGCTCACCGTCGAACACGCGATCAAGGCGCTCATCACGAAGTCCGCCAATGATGTGGCTGTGGCACTCGCCGAGCGGATCGGCGGCGACGAGGGCAATTTCGTGCGCCTCATGAACGCGCGTGCGCGCGACCTGCAGATGACGAACACGAACTTCCGCAACGCATCCGGCCTTCCAAACCCGGCGCAGATCACAACGGCGCGCGATATGATTACGCTGGCGCTGGCACTACAGGACAACTTTCCGTCCTACTATCCGATGTTCGCGACGCGTACCTTTGCCTTCCGTGGTAAGACGTACCGCAACCATAACACGATGCTGAACAGCTTCTCCGGCATCGACGGCATTAAGACGGGCTACACGCGGGCGTCCGGCTTCAACCTCGTATCGTCGGTTCGGCGCGGTGGTCGCCATGTCATCGGCGCGGTGTTTGGCGGCGCGAGCGCTGCAACACGCAACGGCGAAATGCGCATCATCCTGACGCGCTCGTTGACGCGCTCGTCGACCGTCAAGACGCGCAAGCCGGCGCCGCTCCTGATCGCCAAGCTCAAGTCGGCGCCAAAGGTTGCCAAACGGCCGGAGCCGAAACCGGCGCGCAAGGAGCTTGCGGCGGCACGTCCTGTTCCCGAGCCGGTCAACGCCGCACAGCCGCGGCCGTTCGCGCCACCGAGCGAGACGTTCGATGTCGCCTCGGCGCCCGGTGAGGAGACGGCTGAACTGCCGCCCTATGGGGCGGGCGCCGCGGGTGCCTTGTCGCCGCCGCCGATCGAGGTTTTCAAGGTCAAGCGTGTGATGGTCGAGCCCCGAGCCGCCCGGCCGGTGCCGCGTCCTGAAGACACCACCGACATGGCGGCGCGCGATGAAATCGCGCTTGCCATTGCCGCGGATGAAGCAGCGCGACGCCAGGCGAGCCCTGAGCGGCTCGCCTCAACCGGGGCCGCACCCGCGAAAACGCCTGATGGACAAATGGGCCTGCTCGGCACCGCCGATCGCGATCGTGAGGCAACTGTTCAGCCCGCGCTGGCTCTTACAGCAAGTGAACGCGAGCGCGGTCTGCCGCCGTCGACACTTACTGCCCAGGCGGCCGCAATCAATGGCTCACCGCGCCCGCAACTCGCTGACGAGCGCTCAACTCCAATCCAAACGAGCCAACGCGGCGGCCCCGGCTACGAAATTCAGGTGGGCGCCTACGCGTCCCTCGACGAAGCCAAGCGCTCACTGACGGCCATTCAGGGTCGTATCGGTCGCCTGCTTCAGGGGGCCGGCCAATCGACGCAACCCGTGGCCAAAGACGGACGTCAGTTTGTACGCGCGCGCTTCACCGGCTTTAGCGCGGAGACAGCGGCTTCGACCTGCACGGAAATGCGCCGCCAAGCGGTCGACTGTTTCGTGCTCGCGGCAAAGTAGTCCCCACCTCACACCGCTTCCGTGTTCGCGTCAGCGATTGCATGGCCGTTTACCGGTCGCGTAACATGCGCGTGCGCAACGTCGAGCGCGTCCATAGCAAGGGCAGATTATCTCATGGCAGACGCCACACCGTTTCCCAAGATCGTCTCGTTTCAGGGCGACTTGCCAAAAGCGGAAACCTATCGTCCAGCGGCCGAACGCATCGTTGCCGGCGATCCCGTGCAGCATGCGCAGAACCTGTTCCAAAGTGCGGACGGGCGGTTCAACAGCGGTATCTGGCGCGCCGAAAAAGGAACGTGGCGCGTCGTGTTCGCGGAAAGTGAATTCTGTCACGTGCTGGAAGGCACAATCATCGTGCGCGGCGACGATGGCTCGGAAGCAACGTTTAAGGCCGGTGATGCGTTCGTCTCGCCGGCTGGATTTACCGGCACATGGGAAATCGTCGAGCCCGCGAAGAAATATTACGCTTTCTACGA
>CADECN010000201.1:3898-6031 GCA_902825785.1 uncultured Hyphomicrobium sp.
AAGAAGTGCGTAGTTACCGCCTGTCGCCGTGATATCGGTCGTCACCGTGCGTTCGGTTGCGAAGCGCGCGACGTAGTTGGGTCCGCCGGCTTTCGGACCGGTTCCCGACAGCCCTTCCCCACCAAACGGCTGGACCCCGACGACAGCCCCAATCTGATTGCGATTGACGTAGAGGTTTCCGACGCGTGCGTTTTCGGCGACATAGTCGGCCACGCTTTCGATCCGGCTGTGCAGACCGAGCGTTAAGCCGTAGCCGGTGGCATTCAAAGCGGCGATCACCCTATCGAGGTGGCCACGCTCGTAGCGGATCATGTGCAGGATGGGGCCGAACACTTCGCGTTCGAGAAGGCCCAGGCGTTCGATCTCATACAGGGCCGGCGTGACGTAGGTACCGGCGCGGCAGAATTCCGGCATCGGCAGATCGACGAGTTCCTTGCCCTCACGCTGCATACGGACCTTGTGGGTCTCGAGCATGTCTTGTGCCGGCTCGTCGATGACCGGCCCGACATCGGTGCCAAAATCCATCGGGTCTCCGACGTCGAGCGCTTCGATTGCTCCGATCAGCATGGACTTGATGCGCGGCGTGGCGTCGTCCTGGACAAAAAGGATGCGCGCGGCGGAGCAACGTTGACCGGCGCTGTCATAGGCCGAACGCACGCAATCGCGTATCACCTGCTCGGGAAGCGCGGATGAGTCCGCGATCATCGCATTGAGGCCGCCGGTCTCGGCTATGAAGGGGACGATGGCGCTGCGCCTGTCAGACAGAGCGCGCTGAATGCGCCACGCGGTTTCGTTCGAGCCGGTGAATGCAACACCAGCGATGCGCCGGTCGCGCACGAGCGCATCGCCCAGCTTGCCGCCGCCGGTCACGAGTTGCAGCACGTCTTGCGGCACGCCGGCCTCGTGCAGAATGCGCGTGACCAAAAATGCCGTAATCGGCGTCTGTTCGGCAGGCTTGGCGACTACCGGATTGCCGGCCGCAAGCGCGGCGGCGATCTGTCCGGTAAAAATGGCAACCGGAAAATTCCACGGACTGATGCAGGCAAAGGGCCCGCGGCCGCGCAGGTAGAGCTTGTTTTCTTCGCCAGTCGGTCCCGGTAGCACAACCGGCCCCGAAAAGAGCCGTCGGGCCTCGACGGCGTAGTAGCGCAGGACGTCGACCGCCTCGCGCACCTCGTTCTGCGCGGCGTCCAGCGTTTTGCCCGCCTCTTGCACGAGGTAGGCCATCAGCATGGTGCGATCCCGCTCAAACAGGCTTGCGGCAAGTTCGAGCACACGAGCGCGATCGTCCGGGTCGGTACGTTCCCAGCGCGGCGCCGCGGCGATCGCGGCCGTGACGGCTTCGTCCAGCATTTGGGGCGTCGCCACCCTTACGCTGCCGACGCGTTCGCGTTTGTCGTGCGGCGCGAGGACGAGTTGTGCCGCCTCGCCGCCCGTAGTGGCGTTTCCTGAAATGATCGGCCCGACGGCAGCAGGAGATTTTGCAAAACGCGCCATGTCGGCCAGGAGGGGCTCTCGTACGCCCGGCTCGGTGAGCGGAAGGCCGGCGCTTGCCACGCGAATCGGCTGATAGATCTGGCGCGGTCGAGGAAGAAGCGGAACGGCTTCGCCTTCGACGCGTTCACGCTCGGCGATTTCGACCGGATCAGCGACGATTTCGGATACGGGAAGTTCTTCGTCCGCCAAACGGTTTACGAAGGAGGTGTTGGCGCCGTTCTCGAGCAGTCGCCGCACCAGATAGCCAAGCAAATCCTCGTGCCCGCCGACCGGCGCGTAGATGCGGCAGGGTCGTGCGAATTTGCTCTCGCCCAGTACTTCCTCGTAGATCGCTTCACCCATGCCATGCAGGCGCTGGTATTCGAAGTCCACCGCGCCGCCGGCGATGCGCGCAACCGCGATAGTGTGGGCATTGTGGGTAGCGAATTGCGGATAGAACGACGTCGGATCACTGATCAGCAAACGCATGGCCGCCAGATACGACACATCGGTGTGAAGCTTGCGCGTGAAGACAGGATAGTCTTCGAGGCCACGCTCCTGCGCCCATTTGATTTCGCTGTCCCAATAGGCGCCCTTCACGAGGCGAACGGGGATGCGCTTGCCCGATTGCTCGGCCAGGCGGCGCAACCAGCGCAG
>CADECN010000202.1 GCA_902825785.1 uncultured Hyphomicrobium sp.
AGAGGAGCTTCTCGCCAAGCTGAAGGACCTTGTTCAGCAAAACCCGCTTGCCGCCGGCACGGCCGCTGGCGGCCTTGGCGGCCTCATTCTCGGAACACGCACCGGCCGTGCGGCAGCTGGAACGGCGGCCCGCATCGGCGCTCTCGCACTCATCGGTGGCCTTGCCTACAAAGCTTTCCAGAATTACCAAGCCGGAAAGCCGCTCATTACTGGACTTGGCGAAGCCGAAGCCGCTCCACAGGGCTCGGGCTTTGAGCCGTCCGCCGTCACCAACGAAGCAGCGGCCCACTACATCCAGGCAATGATCGCTGCGGCCGCCGCCGACGGGCGCGTTGACGACACAGAACAGGCAAAGATCATCGGAAGCTTGAAGCAAGCGGGTTTGGACGCCGAGGCCGAGCAGTTCCTGGCCAACGAGCTGAACAACCCCAAGTCTGTGGAATCGCTCGCAGCGATGGTCAGCTCGCCCGAGGAGGCGATCCAGCTGTACACGGCCGCGCGCATCGCGATCGCGCTCGACTCGCCCGCCGAGCAGCAATTCCTCTCGCGTCTTGCGAACGCGCTCGGCATCGATGCGAAACTCGCCGCAAATATAGACGCAGTGACACGCGCTTCGGCCTGAAGCGTCGCAATCCGTCCGAGACGTGCAAAAGGCGCCCGAAAGCTTCGGGCGCCTTTTCTATCTGAGCGACAAGCCTCTGCTTAGTTCGTCTTCGTCTGCGAGGCGGACGCCGAATTGTCGAGCTTGAAGAACGTATCAACGCGCATACCGATAAATAGCGGTGGGTTGCCGTCAAGATCGACCATCACCTCGACGACCTCGACATCGTTGGGACGGCGCGGACCCCGTGTCGCGATGCGCGGCGATCCAAGCGACGGTGCAATCGACGAAACCGTACCCTCGAACTCCTTGTCGGGGAATGCATCGGCCTTGACGATGACGCGCTGACCGACGCGCACCTTGGCGGCGTCGCGCTCCTCGACTTCGGCACGTAGCTTAAGGCCCGTCAGGTCGCCAAACTCGACCAGCGCGCTTTCGGGCGACGGCACCGCCGTCTCACCGACCTTTGCCAGCATATTGAGGACGGTACCGTCGATGGGTGCCCGAATGCGAGTGCGTTCCAGTGCAATCTCGGCGGCCGTCAATTCTGCACGCGCCGTCGCGAGCGAAGACTCAAGCCGCTGCGGCAGCGGCATGTTGGGTTTGGCATTGACCGCGGCGAGATCGGCGCGCGCTTTCGCAACCCCGGCATCCGCGTCGGCAACCTTGGTGCGCTCGGCATCGAGGCCGTTCACGTCGCCCTTGCCGGAGGCAACGACGCGCTGCGCGGTGTCGAACGATTCATGCGCCGCAAACAGCGCCCGTTCGGCGGTGGCGACAGCGTCTTCGGCTTTGCGTCTTTCGAGCGGGAGACCGGTGGCCGGCTCTTCCTCGCGCTCGCGTTCGCGCACGCCAACTTCCGACAACGCCGCGGCGATCTTGACGTAGATCTCGTCGTCATCGAGCCGAACGAGCAGGTCGCCAGCTTTCGCTCGGTCGCTTGCGGCGCCGAGAACCTCGACGATGCGTCCAGGCACCTGACTGGCGATGCGGATTTCACCGCTCTTGGGCTCGACCCTTCCGGTCGCCGAAGCAGCCCACTGCGCCGTCGGAACCGTGGTCGTTACCGTTTGCGCGCTTGCCGGACCGGCAAGCTGCATGAAGGTCGCGCCGAGTCGGCCGGCCATCGAATTCAAGGTGATCCCGATGGTAACCGCGAGTACGGCCGCGGTGGCGATCGTTGGAATCGCCGGATCAAGTTTCTTAAGCATGCAGTTTTCGCCTTTTCGTCAAATCCGTGATCTCCGGGGCGTTGATGCCCTCGGGTCGGCGTTCCTCGCCGACTATCCGGCCGTCTTCGATCCGTACAACGCGATCGGCATAACCGAGCGTACGAGGGTCGTGCGTGACGGCGAGCACGCTGCGTCCCTGTTCCTTGGCGATACGCGCCAGCAGCGCCATCACCGCATGTCCGTTTTCACTATCGAGAGCCGCGGTCGGCTCGTCCGCCAGCACGATCGACGGCGAAGACGCGATGGCGCGCGCAACAGCCACACGCTGCTGTTCGCCACCCGAGAGGTTGCCGGGGTAATTCGTAAGACGGTGTCCAAGGCCGACGTCGCGTAGCACTTCCTCCGCGCGGCTTGTGGCCGCGAAGCCGCGGGTTCCGCGTACGTCGAGCGCGATGCGTACGTTTTCGATCGCATTAAGCGTCGGAAACAAATTGTAGGACTGGAAGATGAAACCGATATGGTCACGCCGAACCTTGGCGAGTTCTTCCGCCGAACGACCGTTGATGACGTCGCCGGCGATGCGAATCTGACCGGACGTCGGCGTCATGATGCAGCCGAGGATGGAAAGCAGCGTCGTCTTGCCGGAGCCCGAAGGTCCCATGAGGAGCGTCAGCTCACCCGGCACCAGTTCGAACGAGACGCCCTTCAGCGCCACGACGAGGCCGGCGCCAGCACCGAGCTCCTTGACGATATTTTCTGCTTGCAGGACGGGTTGATCGGTCATCGCGCGAACACCGTTGCAGGATCGATTTTTGTAACCTTGACGATAGCTGACAGAGCCGAGATCGCGCACATGGCGACCGTTAGCGCGAACAGCCAGAATGCGAGGCCGGGGGTCATGACGAGCGGCAGCGCAGAGTTGCGGCTCGCGTAAAGTATGAGTAGCGCAATCGTCATGCCGAGTGCGTACCCGATCACGGCGCTCAAGCCGGCCTGCGCCAGAATGACCTTGTGAATGTAGCCCTTCGACGACCCGAGTGCGCGGAGCGTCGCGAACTCGTGGATGTGGTCCTTCGTGCTTGAATAGAGCGTCTGGGCGACGATTACTGTACCGACCAGGCTGCCTAGTATGGCGCCGCCAATAAGAGCAAGGCCGGCGCCAGTACGGAACAGCCACTGCTTGAGGCTTCGGCTTTCGAACTCATCCTTGGTCAGCACGTCAGCCGACTCGAGCCGCTGCTGCAGATCGGCCTGGACCGCCATCTTGTCCGCGCCGGGGGCGAGTTTGACGAGAAGGAATGTCAGTTTATCGCCATCGACATTCAGAAGCTGGCGGGCGCGATTGAGCGTGGTGTAGACGTAGGGAGACTGAGTAAACGACCGAATACCGCTCGTTAGCGCCCGGACCTTCACGCGACCGGTCGCGATCTGCGCGGTATCGCCGATGCCGTTGATCCCAAGCTCACCCAAATAGCTGCGGTCGACGGCGATGGCATCGGGAGCCTTGATGTCTTCTAAGGTGCCTTCGGCAAGCGACCAGGGAATAAGGCCGTGATCGTCGGAATCGCTGCCCACCACGACGACGCGTGTCGAACCGCCTGCGGGCTTCCGCCACTCGGCGAAGGCGACGACGATCGGCACCACCGACTGCACGCCGGGCGTGGCGAGGGCCTGATGGCGCTCGCGATCAGTGAGCAGGATGCCGCCGTCCTCGAAGCTTTTCGCGCCGAAAGTCGTGACGAAAAGATCGGCGTCGGATTTGCCAATGTTAGCCGTGATCATCCGGCTCGAGCCGAGATACAGACCAAGCTGCACGGCGACGAGCACGATAGAGAAAAGAATGCCGACCAGCGTGACCGTCAGGCGGATGCGGTCGTGCAGAAGGTTTCTGAGGGCGAGCGTCAGGATCATGGTGTGATGCTATCTCTTAAGGAGATGTGAGCCGGGGCGCGGGCAACCGCGCGGACCGTGCGCATGCCGGCTGTCGTCATCAATCAACGCTCGCAGCATATAAACCTCTCGCGTTCTATCTGCTACCCTGGCCCCCGCCGCAGGACGACACGCCGCGTGCGTCGCGTTGGCACCTGATTTGCGTAGAGAATCAAAAACTAATGCATCAAAAGCTTCGACCGGACTTCCCTAACACTTAACCAATGAGCTCCAAGGTTTCGCCGTTTTCGAGGCATAGGACGACGAATGTTCGTGAGTCACATGCGGTTGATTGTCATGCACAAATCGTCCAGCAGCCGGGTCGGCATCCAAATTATCAAGTCAGCTGCTGCGCTTATGCTGTCGGCGGGTGTCGCGGGCCTTTCCGCCGGGCCCTTAGCCGCCGGCCCGCGCGAAGCAGGCGTCTGGTACGACGACACCGGCAAGGGTGCGGTCCAAATCGAGGTCTGCGGCGGCACTAAGCTATGCGGCCGCATCGTCTGGCTGCGGGAACCGCTGAACGCCCAGGGCGAACCCCTGACCGACAAGAACAACCCGAAAGAAGAAAACCGCGCCCGTCCGATCTGCGGGCTGCCGATCCTCGGCCAGCTCGCCGCTGTTCCGGAAGGTGGCTACGATGGCGGTTGGATCTACGATCCCAAGGTCGGCAAGGCCTACGACGCCGCGATCACACTCGTCGCGCCGGATAAGCTGCAAGTGACGGGCTACAAAGGCGTCAAGTTCCTCGGCAAGAGCTTCATCTGGAGCCGCGCTGAGGAAGGACTGGAGCTGTGCGAGACGGCCCCAGCAGCTGCCGATCCTGCCGGTAAGCAGTCGGCTAAGCAGCCCGCAGCGGGCAAGCAGACAAAAGCAGCATCCGGAGAAGCGCTCCCATGGGCGAATTCCGGCGCAAACAAGCAAAAGGCGGCGGCTGACACAAAGCTAAAGCCGCCTGCGCCCACACCCGCAAAGCCCAGGCAAGCGGCTGAGTAACTGAGCGCACTGCCCCGTTTCGCAAAAGCGGGCGCGCGAAAAGGTCACCAGAATTTCGACTGACTATTCGCCTGAAAAAGGCGCGTCGAGAGACGCGGCCGTTACTCGGCCGCGCCCAGATGCTGCTTCGACGGATTGGAAGCCGGTGTACGCACCGTTTCGCGAACTGCCTTGCGCGCGAGGATACGGTCGACGAACTCCATCGTCCGCTCTGCAACATAGCCGCGCTGTCGGTCGAGTGTGACGAGATGATAGCTGTCGTCCAGCACGCATACCTCGACTAGGCCGCCGAGCTTGCGCTGCAGGTGCATGGTGTTGCGGATGTCGCTTTGATCATCCGCGCGAGGATGGAAGATCAGCGTGTGATGCCTGACGCTGGACAGCAGCGGACGGACATTGCGCACCAGCCGGAAAAATTCCCAAACCGTACCGCCACCGCGAACCGTGATGTCGGCCGGGGTTGCGCCGTCGCCCTTCATGGCTTCGAGCGCGAAATTGCGAACCCGCTCATCCTTGATGCCATGCGGAGCTGGCGTTCGGAACTTGAAGAGGCGTGCCGTCCACTTGTCGCTGACGAGGTGAAAGAATTTGATCGTCTTCGGGATTGCCCAGCCGTTGACTGCGAGCGTGGGCGCGTAAAGCAGAAGTCCTGCGATCTCGTCGTGACGGTTGGCGGCAAGACGCAGAGACAGGATGGACCCTGCCGAAGAACCGCCGACCAGAACGGTGTCGCAGACGTTGCGCAGATCGTTGAACGCGCCCTCGACGGCCTTGTACCAGTCCCGCCATGTCGACATCCCCGACACGTCCGTCCCGAACGTAAGTCCGGGTATTACGGGGCAGTAGACCGTCAAACCCTGGCGCGCGAGCGACTGGGCAACGAACTTCAATTCTAAGGGTGACCCACCAAGAGAGTGGACAAGCAGCACACCGGACGAACCGCCCGGAATATAGAGACTGCCGCGCGGAGGCTGAAATTTGTTATTTGATTTCATAACGTTACGTCGCACTCTTTGCTACACCACGCGAACAGACATACGCTGCAATCATAACTAACGCCAACGCGACATTGTCGCGCTGCCGAAGCTTTTCCTGGCCGACGGGCGTCCCGCACTTAAGACGTATCCGTCAAATTTATTACGAAGCCGCTGATAGTGCCAGAACTTTTCCTGACTAGCGGCGACTTGCGTTAAGCCCAGACTGATTGACGCAGTGCGCAATAACGTGGCGATCTTCTCGAAATCATGGGCTTAGTTGTGCTGCATTGCAGCAAAATCAGTTGCCGAGTACGACCG
>CADECN010000203.1 GCA_902825785.1 uncultured Hyphomicrobium sp.
GAGGGACGTGCCCAATGGCGCTCTATGAACTCGACGGCGTTGGCATAGAAACGCCGGCCAATGGTGCATACTGGATCGCGCCGACGGCCGTGCTGTTCGGCAAGGTGAAGCTGGAAGAGGACGCGAGCGTCTGGTTCGGCGCGGTACTGCGCGGCGACAATGAACTGATTACCGTCGGCGCGCGCTCCAACGTGCAGGATGGCTGCGTCCTCCATACCGATCCGACGTTTCCGCTCACGATCGGCTCCGATTGCACTGTCGGCCATATGGTGATGCTGCACGGCTGCACGATAGGGCGCGGCAGTCTGATCGGTATTGGCTCCATCATTCTCAACGGTGCGCGGATCGGCGAGGAATGTGTCATCGGCGCCAACGCGCTCATCCCCGAAGGCAAGGAGATTCCGGCCCGCTCGATGGTGATGGGTTCGCCGGGCAAAGTTGTGCGGCAGCTGACGGACGAAGAAGTCGTTCGCTTCGGGGGCGCGGCGCGGCGCTATGTGGCGAACTGGAAACGGTACGCCAAAGGGCTGAAACCGGTCGCCTAGAGCCATCCTTTAAAAAGAGCAGGCCGGACGCCGGGGGGGACGTCCGGCCCGCTAGCAGGCCCGGATATGGGGGTCGGGGGGATGGCAGGGCAAATACCCGGACCTGAAGGAAACTGGTGTCGAACCGTCAGTCGTTCGACTGCACTCCCGCAAGTGCTGCCGGAGATGCGCCATCGCTCGCATCGAGCGAAACCCAAACCTTCGGGTCAATGTACGATTGGCGCATAACGTAGTGGTACGGTGTCTGGTTCCAGAGCTTCACCGCCTCCACCTTGTTGTCGAGGATGAAGTCGCCCTGAGATGTCCGCGCGGTCAACACGGCGTGACCCTCATTTTTCTCGTCGCGCACGACGGTGATGAGGAGCGAACTGGACGGCCAGCCGCGTTCCATAAGGCGTCGCCGCTTCAGAAGCGCGTAATCTTCGCAATCGCCGCGCGTTGTCGGGATCGTCCACAGTTCGTTGACGCCGTAGATCTCTTCGTCCGTCGCCGGTTCGATCTCGGCGTTGACGGAACGATTGATTTCATCGAGCTCGCTCAGCCGCTCGGGCGTTGCTGAAAAGCGCGAGTCTCCATCGGAGTGGGGAGCACATTCCTTTGGCGTGGCCTCGCACATGCGGACAAAGCCATAGGGAGGCTGCGCACTGCCATAGACCCGCATGAACTCAGGGGCACGCTTTGCCGGTGACAATGCGGCCAGCTCCTGTGCGGCGGCCGGTCCCGCCAACAGGGCAAACGCAAATGCAACACGAACGCAACCGTACATCATGGAACGCCCTCGAACACGGTACGACACTATACGCTCGAGCCATACATTTAGCACAAATGCCCACCGCGACATTCGAGCTAAAATTGGCTCAAATTCTTCCTTTGAGATTTTGGCAACACGGCGAGCGATTTGCGGCATCACACAACCAACGCTTACGTTTCAACAATCATGAAAAGTGACTCTTCAGTGCCTCAGGATTGAGCACACTGAGGAATTGCAGGCCGATTCCGGTGTCGTGGTGCCGCTTCACGATGGCGTGCACCTTGTTAAGAGCCACGAAACTTCCGATTGGCGGGCGCGCGGGCGTGCTGCATGCGGCGCCTGACGCTGAAAGATCGATCACTTCAACGTCGATCACGACGCCATCGGCCACCGTCAGCATGGCGCGCCGGCCCGAAGGGCGCGTGCGTTCGTGAACGCGGCCAACGTCTTCGGGAAAGTCGTCGCGATTGATCAGCCACATGAGCTGAGCGGCGAGTTTTTCCCGCTTATGATCGGAAACTTTAAAATGGAACGCGAAGCCGTCGCTCATGGCGCGCGTCGCGACGCCCTCGAGACCGCCGAGATGATCGATGTAGACGATGATGCGCTCGCCCATCGCCACTTTCACGGGCGTCAGAAACGATGCGCCGGCAACCGAGATATCCTTCAGCAGACACGGATGCTCCGTGCGGTCTGCCCGCATGAAGCGGGCTTGCAGTGAGAGCTGGACGCGGCGATAGCGGCGGGCATCATTAAACCCGCGGCCCTCGTATTCGCCGCTTACCGGTTTATAGATGCTTGTCTGCACCGCCATCCGCCATTCTCACAATGTCTGCGGGTATGCCTGAGCGGACCGCAGCCAGATGTCGGTGCCGCTCAAGGGTAACTATGCGGATGGGTTCCTTAACGGAGCCCTAAAGCGCGCTTCATTTCTGGGTACTTGGAGGGACTGGACCGAGGCGCGCGCTATGCGCAGAACGCGGATCAGGTGAATCGGGTTTCAGTCGTCTGTGCGGCCGCCGTCATAGACGCGGAACTGACGGCGGTCGGAGCGAACGATGCGGGCCTCGCGCACGTGCGGCATGAACGGCGACTGGCGTTCGCTATGGTCAATGACCGTGGCGTGTCCCTCCGGCCAGATCAGCTCCTGTTCGAGAATGCGTTGCCGGGTGAGTGCGAGGGCACCGATCCATGGCGGTTTCTCAAAGGCGGCGATGCAACCAACGTAACGGTCGATGACGTCCTGGGTGTGGGTCAGAGGGAGCAGCAGCATCTCGAAGTTGATGCCGAGGCCTGTATCGGTCAGTCCTTGGATGTCGGCGCGGACAATGGCGCCCTGGCGCGCGCTTGTCGCGAGGTGAACCTGAAGCGCCGTTCTGTCATCGGCACTGAAGAGGTCGAAGAGGTTGAGGCCACGGAACTCCCGGCCGAAGGCCTCCGACACGCGCGTGCCGGCGAGGCGAAAGCGACTGGTGCGCAGATCGATGCGTTCGAGGATCAGCGTATCGGGAAGGATGGGACCGATGCTTGCCGGTTCGATCTCGAAACGACGCGGCGCCAGGCGGCCCGCGCGCAGCGTGTTCCAGTAACCGAACAGGCTCTGACCGACCGGATGCTTAATGCCCTGCAATGTCGAGCGCCCTTGTGTACCCAGAACGAAAAATTGCGGCTCCAAGGTGTGCCACTTCGGCACGCCGCGTTAATGCGGTCCCAGCCGCAATTTCAAAGACAGCATCGTTCATGCCAGGGGCCAGGCGGCCGGCCACCGCGCTTGCGTTCAAGGTGCTATTGTTTGCCGCTTGAGCACGGTGGGGTTAACAACGCGGCCGTGGTTGGTGCAGGGGGCGCACCAGCGTCCAGCGGAGGGCACGGTCTTGCAAAGCCGGGAACCAATTTTCAACGTGCCGGGCGTGGTGCTCGGGGTGCTCGCGGTCTGCGCCGCCGTGCATGTCGCGCTCCAACTCATGCCAGACGAGACGCGGCTCTTTTATCTGATTGCGCTTGCGTTTGTCCCGGCGCGCTACGCCGGGATCGCGGGGGAACTGCCCGGTGGCGAACTGGCGGTCTACACGTCGCCGTTCACCCATATGGTTACGCACGCGGATATCGTTCACCTGCTCATCAACGCGGCGTGGCTGCTGGCGTTCGGATCTATCCTGAGCAGACGCATTGGCGCGTTGCGGTTTCTCGCCTTCTCGATCGCGGGCGGCCTGGCTGGCGCACTGATGTTCTACGTCATGCATCCGCATCTGGTGGCGCCCGTGATCGGAGCGTCCGGAGCGATCGCGGCGATGATGGGCGGCGTGATGCGCTTCCTGTTCAATGCGATCGATCGGCGCGAGGGGCATTTGCTGAGAAGCGCGCCGCAACTCATTCCGTCGACGACGTTAGCGCAAGCGTTGAGCAACAAGAGGATCTTGCTCGTATCGCTGCTCTTCATCGGGCTGAATCTCGGCGCGATATTCGGTTTCGGATTGTTTGGCGCGTCGGGTTCCATCGCATGGGAGGCGCATCTGGGTGGCTACCTCTTCGGACTCTTCGCTTTTGGTCTGTTCGATAGTGCGCCGCAAAATCCTTCACCAAGCGCGCTGGAACAGGAATGATCGCTTGCAATCGATCGGATATTGCCTCAGCGTTGTGACAGTCTGTCGCGCAAGCGAAGCAATTTTAGGGACGAGGCGGCCAAAGATCGGAGGCTTGACCGTGAACATCGCTCAGATTCTGAAGACCAAACCCCGCGGCGTTATGACGGCGCGTCCAGAAGATACGGTTCATGACGTGGCGTCGAGATTGGCGCAGCGGCGCATCGGCGCCATCGTCGTCGTCGGAGAAAGCGGCAGGGTTTCGGGTATCATCTCGGAACGCGATATCATCCGTCTTATCGCTGAGCACGGTGCTCCGGCGCTGGCGATGCCCGTTAGCCAAGGCATGACGCGCGACGTGATTTCGTGCGGGCGAAGCAGCACGCTGGAAGAGATCATGGAAATGATGACGCGTGGGCGCTTCCGTCACCTGCCGGTGATCGAAGATGGCGAACTCGTCGGCATCATCTCGATTGGTGACGTCGTCAAGCACCACACAGCCGAAGTCGAACTCGAGGTCGAGGCGATGCGGGGCTACTTGGCAACCGGCTGAAGCCGCGCCAAAGCTGTCGAGGGTTCGACTTTTGCCACGGCCTGGGGCGGCGCTCCGGGCCGTTTGATTTCGCGGCTCGCAATTTCGCGGACGATTTCGCCGATCTGGCGCTCGACGGCGGCAGCGCCGCGTTCGATGGCGTCTTCGGCACGGTGAAAGTCAAACAGTCCGACGTCGTTCAAGCGCGGCGAGACCATCGCATCGGGCGGGTCGCCGGCAAGGCGCGAGCGCGCGATGCGGTCCTGCACAATGTTGAAGGCATCCACCATCACGGTCGAGATGCCGGGTGCGCCATCGCCACGACCTAGCAGCTGGCGCTGGAGAAGCGCGCGCACGCCGCGACGTTCGACGGTCGCGACTTCGGTTGCGAGCATTTCTTCAGGTTCGTCGCCGTAGTCGGTGTGGCTTGGCGTCATGACGCTGCCGCGACCGAGAATGTCGAAGTTCAAGTTGACGGCGATGACGTAGCGGGCGCCGAGCGCGCGACAGACTGAAACCGGAATCGGGTTCACGAGCGCGCCGTCAAACATCCAGCGCCCGTTGACCTTGACGGGTTTGAAGACGCCGGGAAGCGCGTAGGAGGCACGCACCGCCTCAACGAGTTTGCCGCTCGACAGCCAATGCTCGTGTCCGGTGCCGATTTCGGTCGCGACCGCGACAAAGCGGGTCGGCAGCTCTTCGATGCGTTTTTCGCCCAAGTGACGATCCAGCCGCTCACAGAGCCGCTGGCCGGTGATCAATCCGTTGCCGGCGAGATTGAAATCCAAAAGGCCGAATATTTTGCGCGGCGTCAGTTCGCGCGCAAAGCCTTCAAGGTCATTGAGGTGGCCGGCGGCGTAGCAGCCGCCAACAACGGCGCCAATGGAGGTGCCGGCAATGAGGTCAGGCTTAAGCCCGGCGTCTATCAGCGCTTTCAACACGCCGATGTGGGCCCAGCCGCGTGCGGCTCCGCCACCTAGTGCCAAACCGATCTTGACGCCTGCCATTTGCGGCACTCCCGGTCTCTTAGCCCTGGAGGCGCCGAGCGGCGCCAACTTGGGGAGACCTCCGTTGTGCAAGAATCTAGCCGTTGAGCTATTAAGGCCCTGCTACCAACAGGTAATCAAGAGATGAACGCAGGCAATGGGCCGTGTCCGTCGCAATTGCCGTCATTGCGTGTGCCCGCAATCACTTTTTTGGCATTGCAACACGTTCCAGGCCGACCGAGCCGGTCGACGAATTGCCCGGTTTGATACGCCGGTAGAAGCACGAGCGTGCACCGGTATGGCACGCAACACCATCGCCCCCCATGTCGACGATCAACAACACGACGTCCTGGTCACAATCGGTCAGGGCTTCGCGCACCGTCAGCACGTTGCCGCTGTCCTCTCCCTTGCGCCAAAGCTTCCCGCGCGAACGGCTCCAGAAGTGCGCTTGGCCGGTCTCGAGTGTCAGTCGCAGGGCGTCAGCGTTCATATGAGCGAACATCAAGACTTCGCCGGT
>CADECN010000204.1 GCA_902825785.1 uncultured Hyphomicrobium sp.
CCGCCATTTGCACCGGCGCTCGCCAATGCGATCTTTGCGGCAAGCGGCAAGCGGCTACGGAGTATGCCGATGGGCGAGACCGTGACCTGAGGCAACACCGCATCGAAGCAAAAATCGGCGCCGGGTGTTGCAACCCGGCGCCGTGTCGTTTTTGAAAGTCGGGCTGTCGCGGCGGACGGGAAAACTCAGTAATCTCCGTCACGTAATGTCGCATGTCGCGCTCTGTCGGTATCCAAAAGTAACCGCCAAAAGCCTCTCGCCATCGGCGACATCATCTGCTATGCGGGGCCCTTCCTGAACACCTTCAGGCATTCCGCGGTAGCTCAGTGGTAGAGCGTCCGACTGTTAATCGGATGGTCGTAGGTTCGAATCCTACCCGCGGAGCCAGTTAGCCAGAGCCTTACTCGGCCATGATCCCGGCTCAGGACGTCTCTCTGTTTCATCATTTTCGCGACACCGTGAACCGCATCATGCGGCATCTACAGGTGCCGCCTTTTTCGCGTCGTCGGTCGTACCGCCCCATTCCGTGAGACGCTGGAACACCACGTATAGCATCGGGATCAAGAAGACCCCGAAGACCGAGGCAGCGAGCATTCCAGCGAGCACGGGGACACCGACCGCGATCATGCTGTCCGCGCCCGGCCCGTTGGCAACAACCAAGGGGACGAGGCCCATGATGAACGCAAAGCTCGTCATCATCACCGGCCGGAACCTGAGACGCGCGCCGTCGACAGCCGATTGCAGCAAACTGTCACCCGCCGCGCGTCGTTCGATGGAAAAGGCGACGATCAGGATGGCGTTCTTCGCCGCCAGCGCCACAAGGACGACCAAACCGATCTGCGCATAAAGCGTGAAACTCATGCCGAGCGCCCACAGCGCCCCGACAGCACCCAGGATAGATACGAGCACGGACAAAAGAACCGGGATCGGAATCATCCAGCTTTCATACAATGCGACGAGGAAGAGATAGGCGAACATGACAGCGAGCCCGAGCACGATCGTCGTTTGCCCGGCGGATTCGATCTGCTCGCGAGCCTGGCCCGTCCATTCGTAGGCATAGCCTTCAGGTAACGTCTCGGACGACACCTGCTCCATCGCTGTGATCGCTTCGCCCGGTCCGCGACCAGCTGCCGGGCCACCGTTGATCGAAACGGCGCGATAGTTGTTGTAGCGCGTCAGCGTGCGCGGCCCGACATCCAGCCGAACGTCCGCGATGGTCGACATCGGCGTCATCTCGCCGGCCGAATTGCGCACGTAAATCGCGGCAATGTCGTTGATGTTACCTCGGAACTGCTTTTCCGCCTGCATCCGCACCGTCCACGTGCGGCCATACAGATTGAAGTCGTTGATATAGTATCCACCGAGCGTCGCCTGCAGGGCAGCGAACACGTCCGCGAGCGAGATATTGAGCGCGCGGGTTTTGTCCCGATCGATGTCGAGACGGATCTGCGGCGTCTCGGCTTCGAAGGTCGAGAACACGGCGGCCAATTCCGGACGCTGGTTCGCGGCAACGACAAGACCTCGCATTGCGGCCGCCATTTCGGTCGGGCTTTGGCCTTGCAGCGCTTCGAGCACGTACTCGAAACCTCCAACTTGCCCGAGGCCCGAGATAGACGGCGGATTGACGACGATAATGCGGCCGTCGGGAACGACCGACAGCTTTCCGATCAGCCGACCGGCCACCGCCGTCGAATGCATGTCACGTGTCGTCCGCTTATCGTAGTCCTTGAGGCGGATGAACATGACGCCCGCATTCGAAGCGGCGCCGCCACCCAGGAAATCAATGCCCAGAACGCTCGTGACCCCGTCGACGGCAGGATCGGAGCGCACAATCGCTTCGGCCTTGGAGGCCGCGTCCGATGTCCGGTTGAGCGAAGCGCCAGCCGGCAAAGTGAGGACGCCGATGATGTAGCCTTTGTCCTCGTCAGGCAGGAAGCCCGATGGTGTGTGCTGGAATATAAAATAGGTTGCGCCGGCAATGGCGGCCAAAGCGACCAGGCTTGCCAGCGCGACCGCGACAAGGCGCTTCACGATCGCCGCATAGCCGTCAGAGATGGAGTCGATCGCGTTGGTAACGTACTTCATCACGCCGGTCGGGTGGCCGGGCTTGAGCAGGACGGAGCATAGTGCGGGCGACAGAGTAAGCGCGTTGATGGCGGAAATGACCATCGCGGCCGAGATAGTGACGGCGAACTGGCGGAAGAGTACACCCGACGACCCCGAGAGAAACGCCACCGGTACGAATACCGACAAGAGCACGAGCGTAATCGCAATGACCGGCCCGGCGATCTCCGACATCGCCTTGCGAGTAGCGTCGGCCGGCGAAAGGTGCGGCTCCTCGTGCATCACCCTTTCGACGTTCTCGACCACGATGATGGCATCGTCCACCACGATGCCAATCGCCAGAACAAGCGCCAAAAGAGAAATCGTGTTTGCCGAGTACCCGGCCGCGAGCAGAACGGCGAACGTACCGATGATCGCGACCGGAACCGCAATCAGAGGAATGAAAGTCGGCCTCAGCCGGCCGAGAAACACGAACACGACGAGGGCGACGAGCGCGAATGCCTCGACAAGCGTGTGAACGACCTTCTCGATCATCGCCGAGACAAAATCGGCCGTGTTGTAGACGTAGGCAAACTCCACACCGGGTGGGAAGCGATTTCTGAGTTCAGCCAGCCGCTTCGAAACAGCGGTCGCAACGTTCACCGCATTTGCGCCGGGGGACAGGTACACGCCGATCGGCGCGGCCGGCTTGCCCTCGTAACGGGCTTCGGTATCGAACGATGCGGCCTCAAGTTCGATGCGCGCTACGTCTCGAACGCGAACGAACGACCCATCGCCGCCCGAGCGAACGATGATGTTGCCGAATTCTTCGGTGGTGGAAAGGCGACCCTTTGTTGTCACCGTGAGCTGCAGTCGCTGATCCTGCGAGAGTGGCGCGGCGCCGATGCGCCCAGCGGCAGCCTGAAGATTCTGCGACTGGATCGCGACGATCACGTCTTGCGTCGACAGATTGAGGTTGGCGAGTTTTTCGGGGTCGATCCAGATCCGCATCGCATAATCGCGCGCGCCGAAAATGGAGGCATCGCCGACACCTGGAACACGCTTCAATTCATCGAGAATATTGAGCGTGACGAAATTGGAGAGAAAAAGCTGATCCTTGTCGCCGGTTGGCGAGTAGAACAGAAAAACCTGAAGCAGGTCGGTCGAAACCTTGGCGATCGTGAGCCCCGTGCGGCGCACCTCCTCCGGAAGCTTCGCCGTCGCCAGATTGGCGCGGTTCTGAACGTTGACGGTATCGATGTCGGGATCTGTCCCGAGCAGGAACGAGACCGTCAGAGAATAAGAGCCGTCGTTCGCCGATGTCGACTTCATGTAGCGCATACCGTCGACGCCATTGATGGCGTTCTCGAGCGGTTGCGCGATGCTTTCTTCAACCGTGCTGGCATCGGCGCCCGGATAGGACGCACTCACCCTCACCGTCGGTGGCGCGATTTCGGGATACTGCGCCACGGGAATCGTTTGCGTGGCGATCAGACCGGCGAGCGTCAGCACGATAGAAACGACCATCGCGAGGCGCGGACGGCGGATGAAGACATCGAAGATCATGGCGCTTCTTCCCCCGCTCTACTGTTTTGCGCTCAGGTCTTCTTTGACCTCGCTGGCCTCCACGGCTATGCCGGGCCGCACCTTCTGCTGCCCGCTCGTTATGACCCGATCACCCTCGGCCAAGCCGCTCTTGACGACGATGAGCGGCCCTCGCTGTTCACCAACTTCAATGCGGCGCGTCTCGACCTTGTTGTCGGCCGTGACCAGAAGCACGTAAGCACCCTTCTGGTCCAGCAGCAGCGCTGACTGAGACATCATGAGTTTGAGCTCTGGCTTCTTGGCAAGAACGCTCACGCCAACGATCTGCTGGTCGACAAGCAGCCGCTCCGGGTTTGGAAATTCGGCCCGCACCGTGATCGTATCTGTCCCAGCGTTGCCCTCCACTTCGGCGAATTTGATTGCACCGTCATGCGAGTATGTGCTGCCGTCGGGCATCTTGAGCCGGACGAGAACGCTGTCGGCGGTGCGTCCCTCTCGCCGCACCGCCAGCAGGACGCGTTGCGGCACCGGAAAGGCCACATACATCGGGTCCTGACGCACGAGCGTTACCAACGGGTTGCTATTTGGCCCGACGTACTCGCCGACGGAATACGTGGCTCGCCCCGTGCGTCCATCCATCGGCGCACGAATTTCCGTGTAGCCGAGATTGAGGGCGGCCTGTTTTTCCGCCGCCTCCTGCGCCTGTACGGCCGCGCGCGCCTGCGCCAGCTTCGAAACGGCATCATCGAGGGCCGACTGCGAAGACGTACCGCGCTCCGCAAGCGGCTTGGTCCGGTCATAAGTCGCCTGCGCGAGTTCGAGTGCGGCCTGCGCGCTGGCCCGGTTGGCCTTCGCAAGATCGAGAGCCGCCATGTACGGCTCCTTCTCGAGCGTGAAGAGAACTTGATCCTTGCTGACCTCTTTGCCTTCGTCGAAGCCGCGGCTCGCGAGAAAGCCGTCGACCCGGGCGCGAATGGTCACTTTGTCGATGGCCTGAACGCGACCGATGTAGGAACTCTCATCGACGGCGTCTCGAAGGCGCACGGATTCGACGACGACGCTGGGCGGAGGAGCGCTGGTCGCAGGCGCTTGCCCAAAAGCCGAACCGGCAAAAGCCATGAACCCTACAAGAACGACGACATAGCTATTGATCGCCGTAAGCAAGCGCTCGGTTCGCGTCACGATTATCTTCCCTTACCCGTTACCAACAACGACCGTACAATGACCGTATTCAGAAGCTGCGCAATGGCCCTTGTTCGCCGCTTTTCGACATTCTATCGTTTTCGAGCAGCGACGATTTCAAAAACGTCCGCCGGGAGGACTAGTCATGCAGGTCACTTCATGGCTTTTGCAGCCGGTCATGACAGTCGCAGCTTTTTTCGCCGCTTTTTTCGTGGCCGAAGACTCCGCGAATTTCGGCGTTGTTCAGATGGCTGTCGCCGTGCTTCTGATCACGTCTTTCGTCGCAATCATCACCTTCTGGAGGGCGATCCTGTCCTGGGTTCTCGCACACACCAGATGATCGACGCCCACTCCGAACAATTGCGATGCGCCGCTTGGTTGTGCCCTTCCGTCAGCCCAACGCCCCAAGGGGATACCGCTATCAATCGCTGGACGTGCCTGCCCCGGCGATGCGGGATGGCATGATCGTGGTCTACCGCGAAGGCCTCACACCCATGAACCCGATCGGCGTGCATCACCACTACATCGCGCCGATACGGCTGGCCCAGATCGCCACCCCAAGCCGACGTTGCGCGCCTGCGGCTTGAGCGTACCCGTATTCTCATAACGGGGATGCGCCACTGAAATGCATCGCAGCCATGTGCGGCTTCTACGATCAGAGCCACATGACGCGACACTTCCGGCGACGCTACCTCGCGCGCGCTGGCCAGTACCGGTGCAACACCCGCTCATCGTAGCGCTCGTCGTCACCGCACCGTCGCGTCGGCCGAGCACGCGCCTCGATCTGCAGAAAACAGCAGATTGCCGCAATTTCGGACTTGCCGGGACATGTCTCCCCTCTAATTTCACGGAATCGTCATGTGGGGGATTCGTCTTTGCGCCGTCAGAAAATAGCCCGGAAGGGCATCCGAGCCTCGCGCGCAGGTGTTATCGCGGTGCTTGTTTCAACCCAGCTTTTCGCGCCCGCCGCCATCGCCTTTACCGCACCCCTGCCAACTGATGAATCACTGGTTGACGAAACAGCATTAATCCACACCTCGCGACTAGTGTCCGTCCACCCGTTCGAAATACCCAACTTCAGCTGCGGCAAGCTCGTCCTTGACAAGGAACATTCTGTCGCTCCGTAAGCGC
>CADECN010000205.1:0-1541 GCA_902825785.1 uncultured Hyphomicrobium sp.
GTTCACGAGGCTCTCTCGCTCGATGGCAGTCATCAGAAGCGTTCGGTGCACGATGTCGCATCGGACCCGTTGCTCGGCGGCTGGGTGAGCGATACCTATGCCGCGCTGCGCGTCCTCGAACATGCACCCCAATCGTCCGCGGCCATCGCGGAATTGGACCGGATTCGCAAAGCCGTCGATACCGCGACGCCGTTCCTGGATGCTCTGACCACACCACTGAGGGTCGCGAGCGCGCATTTAGCCGAGGCGGCGCTAAGATCTGCCACGGAAGCCGCCGCCAGTATCGAGGACATGAAGACGATCCTCGCTGATCGCGACGGCAAAATCGGTGATCTGAAACGCTCGTGCGACGAGCTTGGGGCCGTGCGCACAAGCCTCCAGATGCAGAACGCGGAGTTGTCACGCGAATGCGACGCGATCCGCGCTCAACTCACGGTGCGCGAGTTGCGCTTCGAGCGATCGCGCGGCGAAATGCAGATAAACCTGCAAGAGCACCTTGCCAGCCATGCCAGGCAAATTTCGCAGCTCGCGCGGCGGCTCGAAGTGGCAACCCAGGCGGAGGCGACGGCGCGCGCCGACCTCGCGATTGCCGCCGAGGCACGAGAGCACCACCGCGCAGACCTGGCGCAACTTCACGCGGCCGAGATCGACGATTTGCAAGGAGCGCTGTCGGCCGCAAGATCTGCCGAGAGCACGGCCATATCAAAACTCGCGGAGTGCGAGACAAAACTTTCAAACCAACAGAATGCGTGCGATCGGGCAAAGGCGGCGCACGCCCAAGCGCTCGATGAACTCGCGAAGCAGGACGACGAATTGGCCCGCACCTGGGCACTTGTATCGGACCAGCGGCGCGATCTCGCGCTCGCATGGACGAGTGCACAACGGGTCGACGAGATGTACCGGACATCGACCACGTGGCGGATCATGGCACCGGTGCGCGCCACAAAAATAGCCGCGCTCGCGATCGTTCGATTGGCGCGCGTCATGCCCAATGCGATTCGGATTGCGGGTGGGCCGGCGACCGCGGTTCTCAAAGCGGCACGCGCGTGGCGCCGCGAAGGAGCGCAAGGTCTGAAATGGCGTATAGACTTCGCGGAAGCGATTGAGCTGCCTGGCGCAGGCGTATCCCAGTCCAGCCCGAGTCTGATGCAGGCGGCTGAAACGGACGATCGACAATCCGCGCGGCCACGAAAGATCGCCCCGCTCGCGCGCTATGCAGAACAGGTCTTGGAGACCGCTAGAAAGGCCGACAAGCCCGAGTACGTTGCGCGGAGCGAAGCGCCGTTCGACGGGTCGAACTGTCCGATCAGAACCATTGCATTCTACCTGCCGCAGTTTCATCCGATACCTGAAAATGACCGCTGGTGGGGCAACGGCTTTACGGAATGGACGAATGTGAGCAAGGCTGCGCCGCAGTTCCTTGGGCACTACCAGCCGCGTCTACCGGCCGATCTGGGGTTCTACGACCTGCGCCTGATCGACATCCAGCGCCAGCAGATCGAGATCGCCAAGCACTATGGAATAGGCGGCTTCTGCTTCCA
>CADECN010000205.1:1551-5883 GCA_902825785.1 uncultured Hyphomicrobium sp.
CTCTTCAATCACATTCTCAACAACCCTGACCTCTATATCCCTTTTTGTCTGTGTTGGACCAACGAGAATTGGACCCGCCGTTGGGACGGTATGGAGCAGGACGTTCTGATCGCTCAAAATCACTCGCCGGCCGACGATCTCGCGTTCATCGCCGATATCGCGCCCGCATTGCGCGACCCGCGCTACATACGCGTCAACGGTCGCCCGCTGCTCTTGGTCTACCGTGTCGCGATCCTCCCCGATGCGCGCGCGACCGCCGAACGCTGGCGCGAGTATTGCCGGCGCGAAGGCATCGGCGAAATCTATCTGGTGGCGGCACGGTCATTCGGTATCACCGACCCGCGCCCCTTCGGCTTCGACGCCGCCGTCGAATTTCCTCCCCATTCGATCTTCTGCGCGCCGCGCAATGATGAGGTGGAAATCGTCAATCCGGAATTCCAGGGCACGATCTGCGACTACAACGAGATGGCCGAAATCTACACACGCCAGGAGGCCAAAGATTACCCGCTATTCAAGACGGTTTGCCCAGGCTGGGACAATGAGGCCCGCAAGCCCGGGCGCGGCCACATCTTCCACGGCTCGACGCCCGAGAACTACGCCAAGTGGTTTCGGAGCGCGTGTGATCAGACGATGCGCGCCACTGCGAACAATCCCGCGCACCCCGGGTTGGTATTCGTCAATGCCTGGAATGAGTGGGGCGAGGGCGCGCACCTTGAGCCCTGCCGGCGCTATGGTTTTGCGTATCTCGATCAGACGGCGCGCGTGCTTGGCGAGTTCCGTCTCGCCACGACACGCGCCGAGCGAAACGATGGGGCCGCGCTCGCGGGACGGCGGTCGCACGAACGCATCGTCCTCGTCACGCACGACGCGCACCCATACGGCGCGCAGTTTCTGACCCTCAATCTTTGCCGAACTCTGTCGGAAAAGTTCGGCAAAAAGATCGATCTCGTCGTTCTGGGCGAAGGGCCGTTGCTGAGCCGTTTCGCCGAGCACGCTCATATCCATTCCCTGGCCCATTGCTCGCCGTCTGGTGACGAAGCCTATGAGCTCGCGCGCCGACTTCGCCGCACCTCCGATGTTGCGATCAGCAACAGTGTGGCGACCGGACACTTCGCCGAAACACTCGCAAATTGCGGGTTTCAGGTCGTCAACCTCGCGCACGAACTGCCGGGGATTATAGCGTCGCACGGCCTTTCTGACTGTGTTGCGGCCATCGCCCGGACTTCGAAAAAGATCGTCGTCGCGGCGGATCTGGTCGGCCAAAAGCTTTGCGAAGCGACACCCATAGACGACGATCGGTTGATCGTGAGGCCGCAGGGGGCCTACAAGCGCAACCGGTTCCGCGCGTCGTTGGCCGATGCCTCGCTGCGCCGAACGGCGGCACGCAAGCTTGGCATTCCGGATGGCGCGAAAGTCATTCTCGCGGTTGGCGCGACCGACCCGCGCAAAGGCTTCGATATGTTCGTCGCCGCCGCCGAGCGCATGGGCCGTAAAAATAAAGTCGTGTTCCTGAGCGTCGGGTGCGACTACCGAAACTTGCTGCCCGAACTCGAACCCAGAGTCGAAGCGCTCAAAAGAGCGGGCAAGCTGTTCGTCCATCCTTTGACGGACGACACCGACCCACATTACTTCGTGGCCGATCTTTATCTGCTCGCCTCGCGCGAGGATCCTTACCCCTCAACCGTGCTGGAGGCACTCGACGTCGGTCTTCCGATTGTCGCATTTGCCGGCGTGACGGGCACCGGGCCTTTGATTGCGGAATTCGATGGCCGGCTAGTGCCGGCGTGCGACGTGGAAGAACTGGCGCAAGCCGCATCGGCTCTTCTGACGCAAAGCACCGTGGAAAGCCGGCACGCGCGCGCTCAACGCTTCTGGCAGCGTCCGGACGTGTCTTTCCAGGCTTACGCTCACGACGTGCTCGAACTCGCTGGTTGTGCACCCAAGCGCGTCTCGGTCGTCGTTCCCAACTACAACTACGCCAATTTCCTGCCCGCCCGTATCGAGAGCATTTTGGCCCAAACGTATCCGATCCGGGAGCTCATCATTCAGGACGACGCATCGACAGATAACAGCGATGCCATCGTGCGCGACCTGCTCGGCAGAATTGAAATTCCAGTGCGCTACATGCGTAACGAGGTGAACGGCGGCTCGGTCTTCCGGCAATGGCTGAAGGCTGCCGAAGCGGCAACCGGAGACTTTCTCTGGATCGCGGAGGCGGATGACCTTTGCGAGCCAGATTTCCTTGCATCCGTGATGCGTGGTTTCGACCACGACGATGTCGTGTTGAGCTATTGCCAGTCGAAGCAAATGACCTCGGACGGCGTGGTCTTGCGCGACGATTACCTTTCCTACGTCAGCGACGTTTGCCCCGACCAATGGAAAGCCGACTACAAGCGCGGCGGCGAGGATGAAATCGCGCGCGGGTTGAGCATAAAAAATACGATCCCCAACGTCAGCGCCGCTGTGTTTCGACGCAAGGAACTGCTGTCCGCGATGCGCGAGAACCTGTGCGACATCCTGAGCTACCGCGTGGCGGGCGATTGGTGCACCTATGTGCACCTTCTGCGGCGCGGAAGTTGCGCGTTTCACGCGCAGGCCATGAATTTCCATCGTCGCCATGATGCCAGCGTCACCCTGAAAAGGTTCGGGCAAGCCGAGCTTGGCGAAATCGAAAGAATGCAGGAGATGATCGCCGCCCGCTATCCAGGCCGCGTCGGACCAAGCACTGGCCAAAAATATCTGCAGTCGTTGCGAGCGCAGTTTCAACTCGATGAACGCAGCGAACAGCGCATGCGACTGCGCTGACGACACCAAACACGCTTGCCCGCTGCTCAACGGAAGAAGGTCCCTATGAGAATCCTATTTCTCGGCGCGCCCATTCAGGCGGTCGTCCGCCCGGATCTGCCGCTCGACAAAAGGTACGAGGCTGTCGGCTACAACACCGGGAACCTTCTGATTGGCCAGTCGCTGCTCGAAGAGTTGGCGCCGTCTGCTTATGCCTGGGGGCACAACTTTAGGCCGGAGGAGGCGAACGAGAAATTTGATGCCCTGGTGATAGGTGCAGCAAACTTTATCTTTCGCGGCTTCGATTTCGGGGGGCTCGCCGATTTCGTGGCCGCCACCAAGCTGCCGTGCGTGATGGCTGGCGTAGGGGCGCAGGCGCCAAACATCGGAGATAGCCTGCAGAACATTCCCGACGGTACGAAGCGGCTGTTGAAGGTGGTGTCTGACCGGTCGGCGGCGATCGGGGTGCGTGGCGCGTTCACGGCAAGCGTCATCAATGATTTTGGTATCAAGAATGTCGAAATCATCGGCTGCCCGAGCCTTTACAGAACGGGACGTCGCGAACTTACGATCACGCCGCTGCCCGGCGCAAAAACAGTGGATGAGCTGAAGATATCCTTGAATGGCTCGCGCGACGTGGTTGGCCATTCCAGTTCACCTGGTGATGCGCGAAGAGTGGCAGGCGACCTGCTCGCGCTGAGCTTCTCAGGCAATCGGCAATATGTGCTCCAAAGCGAGATGCCGGAGATGGCGGCGATCGAACGCGCGGGGCTCGATGACAAAGAGGTGCGTCAGCTTGAAGAAATAGCGCGCATGTTCGAGCTCCCGTGCGACGGCCAAGGGTTGACGGATCACATAAGAACCAGGTTCAAAGTATTTTACGATCTGGGCGCGTGGGATCGCTACATCAGCGCGTTCGACGCGTCCGTCGGCGGCCGCTTCCACGGCAATCTGATCGCGCTGACCAATGGCGTGCCGGCGTACATCATCGTCCACGACTCGCGAACGCGCGAAATGGCGGAGACGATGGCGATCCCCCATTGCGGGGTCGAGGAGATCGCTTCCCCAGAGGATATTTTTGAACGGCTGAGGAGCGCTGACTATGAGGCGTTCGAGCGAACCTACGTTCGAATGTACGATCGCTACGCCGCATTTCTCGCGAAGAACGGTTTGAAGCACGTTCTGCAGAACGCGGCGTAGCGGCGGAATTGTGCGGAGCGCGTTTCTGGCGCTTTCGAAACCGAACTGCCGCTACACGCGACCCAAACCCTTCATCACCGCCCGGATGTACTGCGCATACGCGCTCTTGCCGAGTTTCTCGACCCACGGCGCGATCTGGCTGTCCGAAATGAACCCGAGCCGCAGCGCGATCTCCTCGGGACAGGCGACCTTCAAGCCCTGCCGGCGCTCGATCGTCGCCACGTAGTCGCCTGCGTCCATCAGGCTGTCGAACGTGCCGGTATCGAGCCAGACGAACCCGCGTCCCATCTGTTCGACGTGCAGATCGCCTTGGGTGAGATACATCTCGTTCAGCGTTGTTATTTCCAG